>DAIOWA010000066.1:0-9059 GCA_036758705.1 Pyrinomonadaceae bacterium
TGGTCGTCGCCGCTTATTCATTAGGCTTCCGCGTGGATGAACTCTTTCACATTACAGGCGACCATATCAAATTTCTTGATGAAGAAAAGCGAGTCGGCCTGATTGAACTGACCATGCCCGATAGCCGGAACAAGATCCACACGAAAAAGATGCCAATTACTACTTGGCTATTTGATGAAATGGAAGCGGCAGGACTTTTCAACAAGTCTGCGGACGAGCGATTGTTCATGTGGGCTAAGGCGTACCGGAAACCGTTCGACTGGATCAAGGAAGAAGCTAAAGTAAATCCTCAAGGAACGTTTCATACCTTGCGAGCGACATCGGCAACAGATAAGGCTAGAAGCGGTCAAGAATTAGAAACGATCCAGGAGGAAGTCGGATACAGAAAGGGCTCAGGAGTGACGTCGAAGCACTGCATTCATTTCGAAGACCGGCAGATAATCGAGGCGGCATCTTCATTCAATGAACGACTGGATCGAATGAGAAAATGTGAGGGTGTGTTGGCTGCTGAGACGTTGACGATCCAGTCGGACAAACTTAGAGTCGAAACGCCGGTGTTGTTGTTGTTAAACCTCATGTGCCTCAGAGCTATACAACTCGGATAGGGGCTACGGCTGCTGGCTTCAGTAGTGTTCTCGTGAAATCATTTGTCTAAGCTACGTCATATAGGTACGCTATTTGAACCCTCCGGTTAACAAAAGACAAGAAGTGCTATTTGTTGCGTTTACTTCTCAAAGCAGTAGCTTTCCTGTATCACCGAAGTTCGGTCATAGCAGGAATTCACGGTTATGCAATAGCACGCGTCGATGTGGTCGAAAATACTTCGCTTGTTCGCACTGTTTTCGGCGGCGGAAGGGACCTTCCCTAAAGACTCGCGGCTCGTAGATTAATTTCCTTCGTTGATGGGGCCCGCACTCGTCTTTGGGCGAGAATCAAGCGGAGCAAATGAAATTTACCTCGAGTCAAAAGACTCGACAGCTCTCTTCGAAAAGAACCAACCGTAGAATCGCCAAGTTCACCTCGCCTCCGCGCCGAATTTGCTTTTGGCTGTCTAGAGCCCTGTGCTTCCAAATCCGCCTGCATTTCGCGCAGTCGCGTCTAGATTGTCTGCCCATTCCGGTTCGAGCCGGTCGAACTTCTCAAGTATCAACTGTGCAATGCGATCGCCAGGCGATATTTCAAACGGCGTTTCACCAAGATTTATAAGAATGCAAACTAGTTCCCCACGATAATCGGAATCGACGACACCAGCCAAGGTGTCGATTCCATGTCTAATTGCGAGTCCTGACCGCGGAGCGATTCGGCCATAACATCCATCAGGAATCGCAACCGACAAGCCCGTCCGAACACCTTTTCGTTCACCGATACCGATTAGTGTTGCCTCGGCCGAATGAATATCCAAGCCGCACGCCCCTTCGCTCCCGCTTGACGGAAGAATCGCTCCGTCGGTTAATTTTTTAAACTTCAGTGTGCTCATTGTTTTCTCCAAGCTTATCCCAGCCGCTCGATCAGCGACTGCACCGCCCTGTGCTGCCTACCCATAAGAGCTTTTTGAATTGTCATGCTTTCCTGGATAAATCCGACCGCAAGCTTTTCCTTCTCGATCATTTCGCGAATGAGCGATTCGGTATCGTTGGACAGCGATTGCAAGGACAGAGCGGTTTGGAGCTCATCGATCTCAATCAGGAGATCGATACCCTTCTTTGTCGACTCGGCTGCTTCGGCCGCCAGAGCTTTGAATGGTTTTTCTGACATAAGATCTTCTATTCGATATGTTTTCCTAAAGGCGGATTTCAAACGTGTAGCTTAATCCATCAACCGGGCTTCCAAGATTACCTGGGCGACCGCATATTCCTCCGAGTGAGCGATCGACAACCAGACATTGGTTGCACCGAGTTGATCGAGCTTTCCTTTCGCATTTCCGTTGATAAAAATTTCCGGTTTCCCCGATCCGGCATTTATCACTTCGAAATCAAGCCAATCAACTACATCCGTGATAACCACCTCGAGAGCCTTTATTGCAGCCTCTTTTGCGGCCAGCCGACCGGCGATGCTATCGATCCCTTTTGAGTTCGTTTTCAAATGCTCGATCTCGCGTTCGGTTAGTATCACAGATAGCCAAGGATCCCCCTGTTCTGCAAGGCTTTGTTCCACACCGCTTACCGCTTGTATGTCTATCCCGATCCCAACAATCATAGGTTCAGACTAGCTAGCCTTTCGAACAATCAATCGCCTCTTGTTGAGGTCCGCGATCACAAGAGCTCGCCGGTGCTTTCGAAGGAATCTGAATGCCTTAAATCCTTCGAGTATGGCCTTTTCCCACATCCAGAGTGGGCAGTCGGCTACCTCGTAACCTTCTACGAGCTCCCTTATCGCTTTTAAAAGGGCGAAGTCCAGCGCCGTGATATCGGCAAAATAGTCGAGACGCAGGGAGTGATTAAACACCCATGTCGCGACACCTTCCTCGATCAGGGCTGCACGCGCGCCGTCTTGATTCTCGTCGATCTCCGGGATGCTTTTGCGTTTTACCCGGAACTGTCCGCGGATAACGGGTGACCAGCCGAGGACCGCGGCATAGCCGAGATGGAAGACATCGTGAAATCGGTAGTCATCCTGCTCGGTCTTGTTATCCGTTAGACGGTCGCCGATCTTTATTCCTTTGCACTTCTGAATCACGAATGTCTTGCCGCCAACCGTCTGTTCCTCAATAAGCATCTCGATCCGACGCGGCAGCTGTTCATCAGGTTTCATCCTTAAATCAAAGAGCGGTGTATAAACCCGATCGATCGGCCATCGGCCCGTGACCTTTGCGATGTTCGCCCGAACGACATCGTCAATAAGGATGTTCGCGTCCTCGGCGGATCGGATGATCGATCTGAATATCTCCACCAAATGCCCCTTCAAAAGCTCTCGGTTGCGGACATACGAGTCTACATCACCTAGTAAGCTTCCGACGCTTGCGGCAAGCCGCAGGGCCTCCGTCTCGAATGGAGCGTCGCTCGTCGGACCGGTGTGTGGGGCCTTTGCTTGAAGATCCGCGAAGGTGCGCACCCTGGATGGTCTTGGCTTTCCGCCGATCGCCAGTTCGTCCAAAGCTAGGCCGGCAAGTTCTTCGAGGGCCAGGCCGGCACGACCGGCAATGTTTGTGAAGTACCAGAGAACATCCCCGAACTCTTCGACCAAGGCCGTGTCATACGCGTAATACGATTCCTTATCGCGCTGCTTCTTTTTAAGCTCGCTAAGAAGGGATCCGACCTCGCCGAAAAGACCGAGGAGAGGGAAGCGCAGTCCGCCCAGACCCTCGCGTTTGTTCCGATCGGTCTGCTTTGCGATCTTCTGATAATCGGCCAGTGTTATCGGGCGGATTTTGTTCGTTATAACCATAATGCAAGATATTTTGGGAATCGGCTTCAGTCCTCCTCCTCTAGCATCGCTCGGCATTTCGAAACAAGGGCCTTGATCTCGGTCAGCCCCATTCCTGTGTGCGTATCGACACGTGCGTGTGTCGAATGACACACAAGCGGTCCGACACCTAGACCGGTTTCGGTCGCGACAAAGTACTGGAGCTGCCCAAGTCCCAAAAGATTTCCGAGGGCTCTTTCGGTGTAGTAGTGCGACCTATACATTACGGCAAGTCCGAGCTTGTTCTCTGGAAATAGCTTGAATGAGAGGTGGCTTAGACACGGCTGAGGCATTCTGCGTTTGTAATCAAGGGCTGTTCGGTAGATTGGCAGATCGAAATCATTCAGTTCACTGACATTCATCTCGTAAAAAAGGCGCTCGTTATTGGGGCGTTTCTTGATCTTTTTGACAAGCTCCTCGAGTGGGTTTATCGTTGTGCCTTCTCTTCCCACCATTCTTAACATCCGCATCGCATACGTGCCCCATGGGGGCGTATCCGCAAATGCGAAGTCGTCCGGGAAATCCTCGTAAACACCCTCCGATCCAGAACGAAGATAGTGATTTGCTGGGAAGATCGTTCCCGCGACTGTCGCGAGCGGGCTTCGTTTCGCCTTAAGCAAAGCAGCATCGATCACATCGAGGACATCCTTTTCAGTCGGTGTAATAACGGTAGGTTCTGCAATCGCGAGGGTCAGATTGTACCGCTCTTCATCCTTTTGAGTGAACAGATAGTCCATCGCTGCAAGCCAAACGGTAGTTGCGGTAGAGGCCTCAATCGTTTTCACAATATCTTCCATAATCATAAAGTCTGTACCTCTTGCGAGAATACTCCTGCGACTCGTAGCCTCGGTTCCAGGTAATCTTCATGCAACCACGCGTAACCCTTCGAGCCCCATTTTTCGCCCCAACTATTCCGGACAAGATAAGAGGCAGCTTTCTCGAGATGCCCATACCCTACGGCGATGACTGCGTGAATTCCTTCTGCCCTTTCCGTCGAGGCTGCATTGATGATCCTCCCGGCTGCAGGTTGAAAAAAACTCTTGCTTACATCCATGATCAACAGGACGGGAATACCCTTGTCGAGTTCGTCGCGAACCGAACCAAGGTCGAGCGACATCCGGCCCAGTTTTCCGTGGAAGATATCCCCCGGGTCTACGGGCGGTGACCAGTCGTCAGCCGGGCCGAGATCTGGAATGTAGGGCCACCCTTCCTCCTTGGGCTGACCATCGACGCCAAGTGCGGTTGAGATCGCTCCAAAATTTACTCCGGTCGAACGGTCCTTAGCTACCATCCGTTCTACCGCGTGATAAAAGGCAAACTCGACCGACAATTCGCCGTATCTATTACCAACGGCATGGGCATGACAGTCGCTTGCCGCAAAGGCGAGGCAAGTAGGACGCCGGCCCTGTGACCTGGCCGCACCAAAATCGGCGCTAAAATCCACCGTGATCGCAAGGGAGGAAATCGACATTAGACGCCAGCGGCGATCGCCCTCCGTTGATTTTGCGACTGCCCCTTTTCCTTAAACAGGTCAAAGTCCAGGCTGAGCGTTTTCGAAACCGAATCCGGGTCCCACGGCTGGGACTCGATGAGCGTCACGTTCTGTGTGGCCTCATGGGTCACCATCGCAGCTGTGAATCTATCGATGGGGCTACCGACACTAACATCGGCATTGGGTACGTTCACCGTGTCGAACATAACCGAGAATCCCAGATCCTCAAGATCGTCCAAACTCCATAGATAACCGGCGCCACTATTTTGCTTCAACCGAAAAATGAAAATGTCTTCGGGGCCGCCTTGGATCACCGTGCCTTGGTCTCTCTCGGTCAATAACCAAACATCACGACGCCAGTGTTCCAGCGCTCGGCCTCCGAGAAATGCCTGCTTGAGTGATTTCGGCGATACCTTCAGCAAGCTAGTCAGCGTCGCTCGGTCAATGATGTCATGCGTTAAGAGCTGCCGCGTCGTTGCTTCAAAACTCGCGCCGACACGCAGACTCAACTGATAGACAACGAGTGGATCGATAAAACTATCAGCGTTCCATCCCTGGCGTTCCGCATGGCTCTCAAAGACCCAGAAGGGCAACAGAAAGTCACCCGCAAATGCATTTGCTGCCGTTTCGTTTAGATCGTGGCGAGCGAAACTTTTTGGATCGTTCGAAAGGATGTCGCTGGAGTCGAGACTAGCCGGGTGTTTGAGCACATAGTGTCCAAACTCATGCGCCCCGGTGAATCTTTGGATTGCAAGACTTCGTTCCGACGTAACAAGAATGCCGGGTACGGGCTCCGGAAGATAACCTCCAAGGAGTTTTTGAAGTGGTTGAAAGAGAAGTTCGATCTTTTGCGAACGGATCGCGCCGAACACGTCGACACCACCCCCCTTTGCTCGCACCAAGTCCTCGCTCCCAAGGCTCTTATGGACCCTCTTAGCCTCAGTAACCGCTTCCAAAATCGCTTCGCGATGGTTCACGACTCGGCATCCTCCATTTGCTTTCTAGTTCGCAGAAAATCCGCAAACCGTGCGACCTCTTGTAGGTCATTCTTCGACAATCCCTGGATCGCCCTTGCGGCAAATGCTACTTCGGCAGGGAGCTCGCCCTGCTCAACCTTTTCGCTCGTAAAATAGTTAACCGGTCGCTGGTAGACACGAGCAAACTTAGATAACTCCAATGCATCAACCCGTCGCTGGCCCGATTCGATCAGCGAAATAGCGGCGCGAGCGATCCCTACTCGTTTTGCGACCTCCTCCTGAGAGAGGTTCAGGTACTCGCGAGCTTCGCGCAGTCGCCGAGATAACAGTTCGCGCTCGGCCGCGGATTCGTCCTTATGTTCGGTTTGATTAACGGACATTTACACTTATCTCTCCTCGACGTGTATTCGTTCTGGCGCTGCTTCCATAGCGGATATTGTGCAACCTTTCCAAGCGGGGCAATGTGTAGGAGACGAACTCATCAATGTTGCGATATCCCCCAGGTTTTATGATGTCCCGAGTCTTAACCTTAAACCCCATTAACGGCTCAACCTCGACTACGATTTGGGTTGTCTCCTGCGACGACACCTCAGGTTGGATATCGAATACTGAGCCGGGAATCCTGGTCCTTTTTCGCTTTAGAGGCGAACTGGTTTTCCGGGTGTAAAAATCACGTAAAATCGTTTCAAGCTCTTTTCCTGGAAATTTTCTCATGGATCTATAATCGAACACGTATTGTTCGATTATCTAACAATATAATCCATAGTTATCTCAAATGCAAGCGCTTTTTTTGGCTAGCTAGCGACCTGACTTAAGTTCCATTTTGGCGGATAGAGGAAGTCGATCGGGATAGGATTGGCGTGAAATCTGTGCTTGATCCTCGTGCGGTTATGCTTCCCCGAGATATCGGGAAAGCGAACACGGGCATATTTATCGATCTCGCAAAAGATGTTTTGAATATCGATCTGCTGGAGCGGTCTTCCTCCGATATATGAGAAGTCGAGCCCTCTACTATGGAATTCGATCTCTTGGCGCTCTGTCACAATCCGGATGATGTCGGATTCAGAATAGTCGCCAAGTGTCGAGAAGCACTTTCTGATACCGCTTCGGGCGCCGGGGCCCGGCATGACAAACTCCGACTCGGAAAACCCCGTGACATCGCTATAGTTGATGTCGATGGCGTACTGATAAGCGAGAAAATCTCCCAAAAGTGGATAAGATCGAAGAAGGCCGTATAGATCGCCTAAACTCTTCGAATCGGCTACCTTCTTTGGAAGCTCGGTATCAATCATCATCTGCAATATTGCTAAGTGGGTTTGATGTTTTCGCGCTAGTCGTAAGGAGCGGAGTCCGGTCGGCATAATGTACGCACCGGAATAAATAGTTTCGCCGCGCGACATGACATTCTCAAGAACTGCTCCGAAATTTTCTGGAGAAAAATTTGAGATCGAGATCACCTCAAACTTCCGTTCTAAAAGCTCCCACGTCTCAATCTTGTTGAAGATTTTAAAAAGCAATATTCGAAAAACTATATCGTCGGCATCAAATCGAGTCGACGTATAGATAACATTCCTTATCAAATACTGGCTAATGCGATCGGAGGCACGGTAGACATTTGTAAATTTATTCGTAAGCAGTACCGGATCATCTGTCCACGGCGGTGCCAAACGCTTGCGGCGCCGCTCGAAGATTGCTTGTCGTTCGGCTGCAAAATGCCAATAAGCGTCATAGACCTCCGTCGGTCCAAGTGCCTCAATTTGGGTGAGTCGCTTTTTCACTTTTGTTGTCATTACCGAATTCTCTAGAAAGGCTTGAAAGTAAATATCGTTCTTTCGTTTTTCCCGCAGACATTAGAAATCTATGCGGTACTATCGTAACTTCGATTCCAAATACCATGTTGCTGCAAGCGGTATGCCGAAATGCGTCGAAATTTGCAGCCAGCCACCGACCGTCACTCAACCTCTACCTGAGGACTGCCTGGAGATTCTCGAAGATCGTATCGAGTGTCGGCGGTCCATCAAAAAAGATCCGGATCGAGAGATAATCCATCGTTGGACGGCTGTCTAATTCCCTAAAACAAGGATTGAAACTCTGTTGCGATTTCTCTAGATCGAGGACATCGACAACTCGAAATCTGCCGCTCACGAATTATCGACCAACACGGCGGTCACGATATTCGCCTCGTTTCTCGTCGGCTAAGCTAGAAAACACGTTGCGCTTTAACTATAACGGATTCTTAAAAATCCGTTTCCAGTTGATGCCCGGAATCTTTTAACCATTTTCGGGCTTCTGGATACATCGGATAGGCCGCTCTGACTCTATGCCAGAATTCCTGCGAGTGGTTTGCTTCCAAAAGGTGGGTGAGCTCGTGAACGATGATGTATTCGGCAACGTTCATTGGAGCTTTCACGAGCCGCCAGTTGAAATGAATGTTGTCCTTTGGAGTGCATGAGCCCCAACGATATTTAAGGTCCCGGATGGTAATTTTGTTGTATGAAACGCCAATCTGGCTGGCCAAGTTAACAGCTTTGGGCAGTATCACCTCCGCCGCCGATCGGAAGTACCATTCGTGAAGGATTTCACTCGCTCGCTTTCGACTATTCCGGCTGATGAGAAACTTGCTATCAAACCGAACTCCTTCGAAGTTATCCTCAACAACAATAAGTGGGTATGGCTTGCCGAGGTAAAGCAACGACTCACCTGAGACGAACTCCTTCTTTTGCTTAACCGAGGGATACTTCTGATGGTGTTCAATCTTCTCGCGTATCCAATATTTCTTCTTCTCAACAATTTCTTCTATCTTTGCCTTTTCCGTATTAAGCGGGGCTCGCACAACTATCGACCGATCCCGCTCCACGATGATGCTGACCGTCCTTCGATTCGAGTACACTGTTGTGTAATTGAATTCCATTCGTTAATCGTTCGCCGAAAGTATCGCCCACATTACTCGATCATCGTTTGCCCACGCCATTACTTCCTGAACGATCTGATGACGATTCTTCCAGAAATCACCGGCCAAACTGCATTTTTCAGTTAAGGAGTTAAGCATTTCGCCTCGCAAACGATTTACCGAGGCGGCGTTGTTCCAGAACCCTACCTGTGACAACTCGACGCGGAGCATTCCGTAAACATCTTTTGTCCACGCGGTGAGATTCGATATTTCTTCGTCTGAAAGATCCTCTTTCTTG
>DAIOWA010000067.1:0-8993 GCA_036758705.1 Pyrinomonadaceae bacterium
CCGTCCGGATAAGACGTTTCTTACGGCCGGTCATCTCGGCGATATTCTCAACCCCGAAGTAGTTCACGAGTTGATCAAGCGGATGTTCCGGGACTTCCAGAATGGACAGCTTGTCCAATAACTCTGCTCGCAATTGCAAAGCTGCACGACTCTCGACCTGATCGCCATCAGGGTGAAGGAGCGGAATGTACTCGACTGTTCCGCTGTAAGGGTTGGTTCTTTCCTGAAAACACGCTGTCGGAAAACAGTTTGCCACGAGTCTTGTTAGGGTTTCTCTCGGACTGAAATCGAGGCTGTCGATAGCCTCGTCCTGATCTGCGGCACGTTCTATCTGCTTCTTGGTTTGGCTCTCACCCGTTCCCGTTATCGAAACGACGATCGATTCTTTTCTGCTAAGAGCTTCCTCGATCTCGCGGATAAGTGTGGGAACTTTGAAGGCGGTGATGAGATTGCGAAAACACCTCTGATGTTCGGCCCAAAACTGATTGACCGCGCTGCTTCGGGTGGCTTTGCCTGAGTTGGTTAGATCTAGAGCTCGATGGATATTCCTAAAGACTTCCTGCCAGCCCTGGGCCATATTGTCGTACATCATCCGCTGGGCAGGCGTGAGTTTATGAATGACCTCTCGAAACTCGACCGACAAGCCCGACTCGGGGTCGGTTCCCATGCTCAGATTGCCGCACAGGTAGCGTCCCATCGCCTTAAGGTCACGACACACCATCTCCAGAGCACCGACACCTCCAGATTCGATCTCTTCAGCGAACTGCTCGAAGCCTAGGGGAAAGTTTGTTCCATCTCCCCACAGACCAAGCCGTGACATGTAAGCGAGGTGTCGTACCTCACCTGCCGATGTTGCCGAGGAATAAACAATTCTCACATCCGGAAACTTCTCAGGATTCTGGATCTCAAGTACTGCAGCTCCGGTCTGCGTCGATTTGCCGCGGTCATCCGCAAATGCGTATTTCGCTTTGTGACCTTCATCGAAGATCACAACTCCGCTTGGTCCAAGCCAACGGGTTATTTGCTCGATCCTTTTGTTACCCTTTTTCGATCTGGCTATTAGTGAGCGATACGTACAAAAGACAATGCCGTTCCGGATGTCTATCTCCTGATCGGTTGGAAAGTCGTTAATCAGCTTGATCGGCGGCGTCAGCCCCAGTCTTTTGAACTCATCCGAGACAGCTTCGATCAGATCAGCTTTTACAGAAAACCAAACAGATCGACGTCTTCCCTGAAACCAGTTATCCAGAATGATTCCCGCAAGCGTCGCCGTCTTGCCGGTTCCGGTTCCGTCGCCAATGCTTATGCCGGCACGTGCTCCATCAGCCAGTCTCTGTTCGTGCGCTTGGCCAGCATAGATGATCCGCTCCAATTGCATTGCGGAGAGTTTTCCCGTGTCGGAGAGATACTTTGGCAGTCGCGGGCGATAGCGTATTGGAGGCGGTTCGACGTTTGCGAGTCCCGGCGGTTCCACGATCACGCCAGGGTGTGGTGAACCGCCGAGAACATATCTTGGAGAATAGATTTGAATGTCCGGATCGCTCGTTGTTTGTTCAACCGTCGAGATTGGATGACCTAAAGCGATCATGGGCGCAGGAAATTCTTCCGAACCCTGTTCTTGGATTGAGTACATTTATTTTGTCTTTGGATCAGAAACGGATATTCAGTGTCAGTGTTTTCTCGAATGCGTGCTCAACCGATGTAGCGACACTATGAGGAACCCGCCCGATCTCAGCCGATGAAGCATTCTGAAGAAAACTCGGTTTCGTTCCGATGATTAGCGTCGTCTCTACACTTGTGCCGTTGGGATAAAACTCTTTTCCCGGCAGTTCGACAAAGGCCCGCAATTGGATCTCCGGATGAAGATAGTCCCAGAATCGGTGGCCATGGCGGGATCTCGGTGAGCCATTCTCGCCAAGTATAATAGCGAACCTTCCGCCGTTTTTAAGTCTTCGCAAGGCAGAGTCAACATGGTGGAAACCGTATTCGATGCTATTTCTCTGGACTCGTCCCGCGCTTGATGAGAATGGTGGATTGGCGAGAACCACATCGGGAATCAAATGCCCCGGCAACAGATCATCGATGAATTCTCCATCAAAGCCATACGTCTCAAATCCCAGGGTTTGAGCTAGCACCCGCCTTCTCGGGTCGATTTCGTTGGCGATTACACTTGCTCCCGCCGCTTCGGCCCATACGGCGAGACTTCCGGTTCCGCACGACGGTTCAAGAACCGTCTCGCCGGGCTGAATATTGAGAAGATATGCTGCGAGGTATGCGATCGCGGCGGGCGTGGAAAACTGCTGATAAGTTATCTGCGTTTCACTTCGCCATGTCTGCGTTGGTAGTCGTTTCTGTAGTGGTCTTAATATGGTCGAAACGACCTCGACCGGATCCGCCGCAGCAAGCAGGTACCGTCCATATTTTTTCTGAATGAGTGAGTTCAGTGCGGTCTCAGCTATCTCGTGGAAAATATGTGAATCGAAAGTGGACCCAAATCCATAATCCTTGCAGAATTCTATGAGTTCCTTATTCGAGATCGGCAGTTCGCCGTCTGCGATTTTGGCGACTCGTTCAATGAGGCCTGTAAGTGGGTCTTTAGAAACGGTTGGCTCGCACATGACGCGAACTGCCAGCCGCCTATTTTTATAGAGAGATTCCTGCGAGTTGATGCCTTGCCGCCTCAAAGCATTCCGGCGATAGCGATCTCAACCATTCAGAAACATTGAGATTTTTGATTGACGCTCCTGCGATTAATGCATCGTCGATTCCTTTGAAGCGTTTGTCCCAGGTAAGGATTCTGGTGGGGTGATCGTAGGACAAGAACTGCTGCTCTCGAATTCGAAGGGAGATAAGTGACGCAATAGCTCTCGCGACGTGCGGATTTGTAAAGCAGTCGGCATCGAATGCAATTTCCAAGGTCTTCTTCCGCGCAGTCTTGATGATCTCCCGGTGAGAGGTGGCTACACCGCTGTTTCCCACGACGTATCGATCAGTTAGAAAAGTTTGCACGGTAGCAGCCTTTAAGGCTCCTTCGGTAACCAGAACTGTACCGATTGTCTTTCCTTTGTAACCAACAGCACCTTCATGGTGGAGAGGAGTTCCCGGACCGCATCCATCGCGCTGTCGAATTGACGAAAGCCATAGGTATCTTGCCGACCGGGCTGAGGTACTGTCTTTCACGCACCTGATCTGGCAGGCTTGTATTAGTCCGTTTGGGTCAACGAACGGTATCAGAATCAGATCCGCAACAAAGTCAAAATCACTTCCTAGTCGGGGTCTGCCGTTAGAACCTCGCCAGAATCCGGGAACGCCTTTGAATATGGGAAAAATGCCCCCGTCTCCTATAAATGATTCGGTGATCGATCCGGCGAGCCTATGTCGTTCGATAGCTGTTTTAGGAAATTTGCCATAATTGTCCGACGCCGGAATTTGCTCGCACCTTATCCGTTCGCTTTTAGACACTGACTCATTGCACGACAACGGCGAAAGGTGGATGAGTTTCTGATAGATCTTGTGTCTATGTTCGATTGGGGCAAGTGGAGATTGTTTCGAGTAAATTTGAGTTGTCGAAAGTACCGCACGAGGACTGCAAGGTCGTTTGATATTGGAATAGTAGATTCCCCAGCCATCGCGGCTAAGCCTGTCGGCGTTTGCCGTAGAACGTGCGCAGAAGGAAATACTATGATCCACCGTAGTGCTGCACCAATCCGGCTTGCCGCAAATTCGGCACGGCCCTTTCCTTGACACACGTCGGTATCGATTGATCATCTCAGTTAGGTCTGCTTATTTTACGGCTTTGCCATCATTGTTCGGATAGGTGAACGAGTCCCTGAGGCAACCTGGTCTGAAGATGCTCACATTCCCATGCCTCGAGATTCACCCTTTCTCAACCGCCCCTTTCTTGACTGTTCAGTAGCTGTTCCCACCGTGAGCACGAGCGTTCTTAATAGACTTGAGGCTAGAGCTGTTATAAGATATCGGGCTAGCAATTTTTACGTAATCATTGCCTGTCTTGCCCGAAAAAATCTAATTACCAACTGTGGCCTGTTTCAAAGACGCACTGAAGTAAGGCGTTTCTGCGTTTTCTATTTTGTTGGGAGATAAAAAAGCCACTGAATGAAAAACTCAAAGGTGGTCGTTTGAACTTGGATTATTTCGGTAGTTGGTGAATGGGGAGTTTATCATGCGCGGATGTCTCGGCCAGCTTATTCTCATTGGAATAATCGCTTTGATCGTAGTGGGCGTAGCGTTAAAGGATTCGATCGAATCATATTGGCGCGCTAATGACATTACTGCTATCGCTGCTGATCAAGAATCTTCTATTTTTGATGCCAAGATAGCGGATTACGCGGCTCAAAAATGGGACTCCGGATCAACCAGATCTCAAGACACAAAAGCCTTGATTAAAAAAATTGTCATCGTCGATTTTGCTTCCAAAAAGAAGGATGAAATGAATTCATCCCTTCCAGAAAACATGCGTGCGAGCAGCATTGAGGAGATCGATGCTGTAGTTCTGCTACGAAGGGGAGAGGAGCGGGTTGCCAGTTATACGGACGGGGCCGCAGGATTCAGAAGAACGACTTCTGTAAGCGTCTTTCGACCTAATGGAGAATCCGTGTGCCCTAGTAAAGAGTTCAAGGGTTCCGAGCCCCCGCAAAGTAAAAGAGGACGAGGTTCGAAAGCCTATGGGGAAGAACCTAAGCAAGCAGCAACATCTTACATTCAGTCCTGTGTCGAAAAGCCGATTTAGGAATATCGACTTCTAAATATATAGTCGTTTCGACAAGCTAGATCCTCAACGGTTCTCAGTTGTTATGGAGTTAATTGAGAATAATCCTTTTAGAATTCTCGGGCTACCGCTCACGGCCACAGTGCGCGAAATTGACAAGCGCGCAAACGACTTGGAAACCTTTGCCTCGATGGGTAAAACCAAGACGTTTGATACTGATTTTTTCAATTTTGTGCCTGTTGTCCGAACACTCGAAAAGGTTACTGAGGCAAAAAAGAAACTTCAGCTTGACGAGGAAAAGTTCCGACATTCCCTTTTCTGGTTTTGGATTAATAACAGCGTTGACGAATTAGCCATTGATTTGCTTCGCGATGGAGATATGGAGAAAGCGAAGACAATCTGGGAAAAAGCTGTCTTTGCAAACTCCGAAGATGTGTATGCCCCGGTAGTGGTGATAGAGGACCTAGTACCAGAATTTGCGAACACTGATAATGATAATTGGCACAATGAAAATGAACGTGACTACCTTAGCGTCGAAAAACTTAAGGAAGGCGCTGGTTTTTTGACGGTTTTCGCAGACTTCGAAGACACCGAAAAATGGCTGATTGAATGTGACTGCGAATGGATGGATGGTGCAACTGACTCACCTTTCGGCATTGTCTTCGGTAGAGAGGGAAAGGATTTCTTTACATTCAATATTTCCGCAAATGGTTCGTATTCCCTCTTTCGCTACGTTGACTGGAAACTTGGAAAAATTGTCGACTGGACAGACTCCGATGCGATTGATGGTTATGGAATCAATCATCTGGAAATTCAGCGTAATCGTGACGAAATCATTCTTAGGATAAATGGAGAAGAAGTTGACAGAATTGAGAGAGAGCCTTTCTTCGGCCAATATTTCGGGTTTTACGTCCATAACATACAGACGCTCCACTTTAGCAACCTAAGGCTCAGCAAAATCGAGAAAGATCCGCGCTATGGCAGCGGCATTTTGGTTTCGAACAAAAACGTAAGTTGCGTTAAAAATCTTTCGCTATTGCAGCTATATCACTCCAACCCTCACGGTATTCTCAAGTCATATTCGTGGGAACCATCGATATCACTCTTTGAGAGATTTGTTTCCTCAGAATATTTTGACGAATATGCCAACTCGGTCGCTGGGGAGAAATTTGTTCTAAATAGAAGTGACATTATTGATTATTACAGTAAGGTTTTGATTGGTTATTTGAAGAGCAGTTTAGACAAAACCTATGGAGTTACAACCTCAGAATTCATCAATTCCTTCTCAATCTTTCCTGGAAAGAATTATCAAGCTGTAAAGAACCTCTTTGTTGCCGGAACAATTCAAAAAATCGATAAAGCTATAGCGATAGCTGAGCAACAAAGGTTAGCGAGTGCAATCAAGGCTGTTGAGTCGGGAAACAAATTAATTTCGAGCATCGAATCTGAAATTGAACAACTCTCCAGTACGTTAGGTACAGGCTCTATCGAGTATCAGTTAGCAACAGATAATGTTGTGACGGAATTGGTACGTTCTGCGATAGATCATTCAAATGAAATCTTCGAACCCGAACTGGAATTGCCGTTATTGAAATTTGCATCGAAGATTGCGGTTACCCCCAAATCCGTTGAATTTGCAAATAGGAATCTGCGAGGATGCGAAAGAGCGGTCCCGGAAAAACAAGTTCTTAAGTTGCTTGAAAAAACTCAAACTTTAATAGCGGCAACTCCCGGAGGTGCCGTGTCAGTTGGTCAGAAACTAATTACCGAATGTAAGGAGCCTCTTACTACTCTAGAAGAGGTGGCTGGGGCCGACTCCGAGGAGTATAAGCGGTGCTCGGATGCAGTATCCAACTTGCTTGTTCAATGTGGAATTGTTCACTTTAACGCGACGAAGAACGATGAGCCGGCATTGCCGCTCTACCGATATGCTGTCGCATTAGCAGAGTCTTCTGAAGCAGAAAAATATGCTGATGAGAATCTTGCTTCGTGCAAAGAATGGATCGAGAAGAAGCATTACATGCTTTGTTATTTCTGCGGCAAAAATCTCCCGGAAAAGGAAGCAAGTATAACTAAAACAATGTATGTCGAGACAACTAGAGATCGGCATTTTAATAGTACCCGCGTTGGCTATTCTTACGGGGATGTTTTGGTTCCTAGGTGTGGCGTCTGTAAGTCACTACATCAGGAAAGCACGTCCTACTATCTAAAGCTTTCTGTTTCTATTTTAAGTGGCGCGGCGGCGGGTTTTGTTGGTGGAGTACTGATCTACCCACATTTCAAGAATTTCATCTTGAGAATGGGGTCGGCCTTTCCGGTCGGTGGCTGGGCCTTCTCTTTTGCGAGCCTGTTTTTGATTGGTTTGATTTGCGGACTTATAGCTCGTCGCCTTCTTCCAACAATTGATACAAGCGACGTTCGCAAGGCGAGCGATATTAATGGTTTTCCAGAAATTAAAAAGCGTTTGTCAGAAGGTTGGACGTTCAATCAACCTTCCGCATAACACCAAGGACCGGGCCTATGAAAGCTCTTTGTTTATTAACTTCCGTAGCATTTTTTCTGTCACCTATTTCCGCACAGAAATCGTCGAACAGAACGGCTGTCGATGAATTGAGGAGAATTAACGGACAACTAAATTCCATCAAGGATTCAAACAAGGAATTACAGATAGCTGTTTCGAGCCAGAAGGATCAGATCGAAGAGCTGAACAAGAAATTGAGCGAAGTGCAGAGCGAATTAGAGAATGTATCGACGACATCAAATCGTTCAATCGCCACTCTATCGAGTGAAAATGGTGAAGTTAGTGGTCGGGTCGGTGAAATTGAAAACACAATTTCTCGAAATAACTTGTTGTTTGCGCTGCTTTGGTTAGCCATAGCGATTTCAGGGATTGCAGGTTTCCTATTTTTCTTCCGAAAAATGGCAAAGATCGCCGTAAGCGAAACACAGAATGTCGATACTGTGGCACATGTTGATCTAAATGGTTTGTCGGAAGCGAATGCCAGAGATATTGAATTTCTTGATGTCCTCAAAGGGACGTACTCGCTTTTGCGAGAACGAACAATTCCTGACAGCAGCGTAACGGAAACTTTGGATCACAAACTGCCTCTCAAGGTTGGCGATGAGATACACCGGATGCGTAAGCGAATTGAAAATATGCCTCAAGATGTGAAAGGACTTGGAGCATTGAAAAACTCGCTGAGTCGCCTGGAGGAAGAAATTAATGAAGCGGGATACGTGATGGTCGATCTAATGGGAAAAGATTACAACGATGGGATGATGTGTGAAGCACGCTTTGTCGAGGATTCAAGTGTTCCGCCTGGGAAGGAACTAATAACCGATGTCCTTAAGCCCCAAATAAATCACAATGGACAAGTAATTCAGGTGGCAAAAATCGAAGTTGGCAAGTCTTATGACATTGTTTAAGACAGTGGCAGACGAGCGTCGCGAATAGTTTGCGGCTTTGGTGTCGCAACGCTCCGAAGGACGTAGAGAGGAAAATGGCCTATCTTGAAAAGCCTAGACAGCAACACTATTACTTTGTACATCGCTATCTAGCTGACAAATTTAACAACGTGCCGCTGGCAGCTATTCGCGACTATTGGAGCCCGGTCGGAGGAGTCCAAGAGCTTAAGGCGATGTGGGCTATCCAAGCGATGTCGAGCAAGGGTCCAGCGGACGAGTTCATTTCGCCCGATGGAATCGAGGTTCACCCATTCATGGTGGGTGACAAATTCAAGGTCGTTATCATAACTTTTCCAGAACCGAAAGGAGTTGTCGAGGCATTTATGGCAGCCGGCATAGTATCGGCGAATGCAACTTCGAACGAAGACTGCGAGGTTAAATTCTATACGCTTGAACTTAGTCCTTCGCGGCCGAATCTGACAATGCTCGGAAGCTGGAGAAATGGAGCCCATTTCAATCATGGAGATGGCCCGCCGCCGACAGTTGACAATTTTAAGCAGAGGATCATAAACATGTTGACGGACAACTCTGAAATCTCAGAAAGCCCGATTTCACTTGATCAACCGTTACAAAGACCTTCTATGTCAAGGACCAAAATAGATTACGGAATCGACTTAGGTACAACGAACTCAGCGATCGCAAGGTTGGATGGCCAAGAAGCTCAAATCTTCAAAAGCGATATACAGAAAGATACAGTTCCTTCTTGTGTTCATTTTCGAAAAACGACAGTTGTTGTCGGTGAACGTGCTTTTAGCAGATATTCAGATGAAAAGATTGATGCTTTCAAACGATTCTCTGT
>DAIOWA010000068.1:0-8993 GCA_036758705.1 Pyrinomonadaceae bacterium
CACGCAATTCCTGTTCGAACTCATCCATTTCCGGATGATTCATCGGATGAGATGATTCATCGGATGAGTTATGTGATCCCATCGTTCATCAGTCAAATAGATCTCATTGCCATGGCGGTCGCGTTCGATCCAGCGAACATTTTTGCCGGCCGCCATTTTAGAATCGCCTCGGCTCCGTCGGTTTCGTGATCTTCATTGACTCGGGCTTATGCTCGCACAAGGCTTGCGGAAACAGTCCGCACGGCCGTACGAATGACACCGCCGCGTTTGCTCCCAAGCCGAATAGTCCGACTGAAAGCGCTATGCATGCGTAGAGCGCGTATTTCTGAGCGTTCTCGCCGATCACAATTCCCCAATCGACCGCGAACAAGAAGAAGCCGTATGCGAGATGCCACGCCGTCGCCGCGATCCCGAGAATATACAGGACCATCACCCACGCGATGTTGAACTCCCTCGAGACTATGTTGAATGCAAGATCGGCGTTACCAGCTACCGGTGTCGTGTTAAGTCCTGGTATCAGCCCAAAACGGAGGTTCAAAATGTGGAACAGAATGAACGCAAAAAGAAATATGCCAGTCGCTCTTTGAAAAAAGTAGAACCAGTTTCGGGCATACGAGTATCCCACGGCGTTCGACTTTGATTCGGTAGCGATGATCACACCGTACACCGAGTGGAAAAGCAGGGGCAGAAAAATACCAAAGATCTCGATCAGCAAAAGACCCGGGATGTCGTGGATCTCCTGCACAGCCTTTTCGAATGCTGCCTCGCCGTTCATTGCCTTTGAGTTCGTGAACATATGCACGAAGAAAAAGACACCCAGCGGGACGATACCTGTTATCTGGTGAAGCTTTCGCAGCAGGAACGTCCTGCTAAATTTGATAGCCATCTTCTCAGCTCAGTCGGGAAAATACCGTTAATTGATTGAACCCTTTGATTTTAAGGCCAAAGTCAAAATTTCGGAAATTCCGTACATTTGATTTTATGGTAACGGATTTCTATTATTAGTAGAAATGAATTCTTTTGCGGGAATATATTAGGAAACGATGCATATCGAAACGCTAAAGATCTTTTGCGACCTCGTCGACCTTCAGAGCTTCTCACTGGCCGCTGAACGCAATTTTATTACACAGTCCGCGGTGAGCCAGCAGATTCGATCGCTTGAGGAAAAGTTCAAGCGAAAGCTGCTCGAGCGCGTCCGCGGCCGCCGGGAGGTGAAGCTGACCGCCGCGGGCGAGGTTTTCTTTCGCGAATCGAAGAAGGTTCTCGACGCATATGCCGAACTGCAGGAATCCCTGAGAGGCCTGGTCGGGAAAATTGGGGGAACTGTAAAAGTTTCTTGTACATACTCCGTCGGGCTGCATGAGATGCCGCAGAAGGTTGGGGAATTTATGTCGAAATTCCCTTCGGCACGGATCGATCTCGAATATTCTCGGACGACGAAGGTCGTGCGGGATGTGATGTCGGGGGCAGTGGAATTGGGCATTCTGGCGTTTCCTGAGGCTCGACGAGGCCTGACGATCGTACCGATGCCGAGCGACCGGATGGTGCTGACGTGCCCGCCGGATCATAAACTCGCCAAGCGTGCTCAGATAAAGACGAAGGACCTCAACGGCCTCAGCTTCGTCCAGTTCGAGCGTGACACGCCGACGCGGAAGGCGACCGACAAGATCCTGAAAGCCGCCGGGGTCGAGGTCAAAAAGGCTGCGGAGTTCGACAATATCGAGACGATAAAGCGTGCGGTCGAGGTAGGGTTTGGCGTAGCGATATTGCCGCTTGCGGCGGTGCTCGATGAGGAACGAGCGGGGCTGCTGGCGATCGTTAAACTGGCGGAGAAGGAATGGGTCAGGCCGGTCGGCGTGATCTATCGCTCGGACCGGACGCTCTCGCTGGCGGCAAAGAAATTTGTCCAGCTGCTTGAAGCTGAAGAATAAATTTGACATCGGATATATAATCGTAAGCCTCACAATATCAACGCCTTGAGCACGGAGGGACACTATGCAAGGTTTTGGGAGGCAGGCCGTGAATTCAGGTTCGGAACGCAAATTCACAATTGTTTACGAAGACTACCCGACGTATCTCTACGCCCTTGTCCACGGCGAAGCCTATGGTTACGAGGTTCTTGTCGCGTTTCTCAAGCAGATCGCCGACGAGGTAAATGCTCGCGGATTTAACCAGGTCCTGATCGAAGAAAATATCTCCGCCGGTGCGACCAAAGAAGATGCATATCGGGTAGCGTCTGAGATGCCGGAGATGGGATTTGCGGGGATCCGCATCGCCTATGTCGACCGCTTTCTCGACCAGGAAGAGGTCAATGAATTCGGCCGCGATGTCGCGGTTTACAACGGCATCGACGTACGGCTGTTCAACGACCAGGAAATGGCGGACCGCTGGCTGAATAGCTAACTTATATCTGATGCTGCAAGACGATCTCTCGATACTCCTGCGCGTGGTTATAGCGTGCGTGCTATCGGGCATCCTCGGCTGGGAACGCGAATCTCGCGGCAAGGCGGCGGGCCTTCGTACGCACATACTCGTCGGCGTAGCGGCCGTGCTCTTCATCGTAATCGGCGAGTTTATTGCCGTGTCGTTCAAGGCATACGGTGATCATGTCCGCTTCGATGCCGCAGGGCTTGTCGGCGCGATCGTTACCGGCATCAGCTTTCTCGGGGCCGGGATGATCTTCTTCAAGAAGGGCCGCGACCACGACGTCCACGGCCTTACAACCGCCGCCGGCATCGTCACCACCGCAGCCATCGGCATCCTCGTCGGCCTCGAACGCTACTTCCTCGCCGCCGGTTCGACAGCCATCGTTTTCTTCGTGCTTCGATTCGTGAATATGTTCGAGGTGAGGTATCTCGACCCGGAAGAAAAGGCTGATGTCGAGAATCGCGAATCCCATCTGCCAAAAGAATAGCCCGAAGGCTGCCATCAAACTAACAGCGTTATCGATTGTGTGGAGCCGATATTGTCCAGGGCGTGTTGGATCAGTGGAGTTAGGTTTTCGGTTTCCATGTATTCGCGGCCGAGAAGTTTTCGGAAGCGTTTTTGTTTGTCTTCGCCGGTGGTTTCGCGGAGGAGGCCGCGGAACATGGCGGCGGTGATCTCGGGGGCGAATTGGAGCCCGGAAT
Organism: Pyrinomonadaceae bacterium; assembly: GCA_036758705.1. Classification (GTDB taxonomy): domain Bacteria; phylum Acidobacteriota; class Blastocatellia; order Pyrinomonadales; family Pyrinomonadaceae; genus OLB17. The sequence goes on from DAIOWA010000068.1 coordinate 3,129, forward strand.
TTTTTCGCAGATCTTCGATCGTTTCGGCGGCCGGGCGGCGGCGTTTGTAGGGGCGGTCGGTCGTCATTGCGTCGAACGAATCGGCGAGGTTGACGATCTTTGCGATGTACGGGATCTCGCGGTCGAAGAGCCCGTCCGGGTAACCGCGGCCGTCGAGACGTTCGTGATGATATTTGGCGGCGAGCGGCACGTCGGCGTAAGGGTGATGGATCGGCATCAGGATCTCGTAGCCGACCGACGGATGGCGGTTGAGTTCCTTTGATTCCTTTGCGTCGATCTTGTAAGGCGCGTTGATGATCTTGCGTTCGACGGTGAGCTTGCCTACGTCGTGCAGGTATCCGGCGACGGACGCTCCTTCGATCTCATCGTCAGCCCAGCCGAGTTCGCGGGCGATGATCTCGGTATATTTGCCGACGCGCGTCGAGTGCCCTTCGGTGTACTTGTCCTTGGAATCGATGGCGGCGGCGAATGCCCGGACTGTGTCGTTATAGGTCGTGCGCATCTCGTCGTAGAGCTTGCGCGTTTCGTCGGCCTTGCGTTCGAGTTCGGTCAGCAGATTTCGCTGCGAGATCGCGACGCCGATGTGCCGTCCCATCGCGCAGATGATGTCTTTGTCGTGGCTCGAATACTGATCGCCGGACGCCTTCTCGCCGATGAAGAGCATCCCGAGCAGTTCGTCGTGAACGACCAGCGGCACGATCAGCTCGATATCTTTTGCTTCGAGTATCCAGCCGTTTGTGCTCAGTATCGTGAGATCGCGTGCGTCGAGTACCTCGAGCGCTTGCGTTCCGCACAGGAGAAACGCTCGTTCGTCTTCGCGTGTGAGCGAGAAGGCGAGCGGAAATTCGTCACCCAATCCTCTGACCGCCGCGAGCGAGAGTTCGCCCTCGAATCGCGAATACCTCGCCACGCCGCCTCGCATTATCCCGAGGCTTCCAAGCAGCAGATGCAGCGACGTACGGATCGTGTCCTGGAAGTTGCTGCGATTGGCGACTTCGGCGCCGAGATCGGCGAGGGCTCCGAAAGCGTGTACGAGCTTGCTGCCGCCCTGGGCTTGAGCTGTTTTTTGCGGTTCGGCGGGGGTGTAGAGCGGCTTGGACATTTATTTGTGGATGAGCCGGACGTGGTTCGTGACGCCGAGCATTTCGAAAAGTTCCGCAGTCGATTCGTTGACCTCTTTGAACGCCACGCTGGCGCCATGCGACTTCGCCGCGTCGATCACGCCGAGCAGGATCGATACGCCGATCGAGTTGACGATCTCGGTCCGCGAGAAATCGACGATCAGCTGCGTTGCCCCTTCAGCGATCTTCTGCCGGCACTCGCGCTCGACCGATTCGCCGGAGAGTTTGTTGAGATAGTCGCCCGCGTACACGACTGCCAAATTGCGCTCGACGGCCGGCGCTAAGGTCGCGGAGAAGAACACATCCTCGGACACAACGGCGACGGCCGTTCCCGCTTCGAGATCGTGGATCACCTAAGTTTCTTCCTTTGTATAAATTAGAGTGAATAGTATCGGGTACTACTTAAGCTACTGTTTAACACAACGGCGGGGGGAAAACAACAAGTATTTTTGGCTTGGGGTCCCCATGTTTCCGTAGCCCGCACGTTAGTAAGGGCGCCCGGTTGGCTGTCGGGCTCTGGCCGTTAACCGCGCTCGTTGGCGGGGCGCCGTTTAAATGTGCGGTCTGGGCGGTAAAAGGCGCCCTTACTAACGTGCGGGCTACTGACACGGGTCTACTGACCCGGATCTACTTCCGCCATTCGGCGAGTAAAAAACGTAATGTTTCGAGGTGCTCAGTGTAGACCTGAAGGCGAGGGGAGATGATGCGGCCGAGATAGTCGCCATTGCCGGAGACGATCACGGCGTTGGCCTCGACGTCCGGACGGCCGAGGTTAGTTCTGGTGATCGAGAAGTTGAGGCCGGGACGCTCGGAGCTTTCGAATCGCAGGACGCGTGAATCGAGATTCAGAGTCGCAGATACCTTCTTCGCGTCGGCGGGTTCGACTCGAACGGTAACGGGCAGCGAGAACGTTTCGCCGTTGCCAACAGCTTGAAGGATCCGATCGACGGCCTTTTCTGTTTCGGCTCGGTGTAGATGCACGAAACCGAGTGCGAGATTCGCTCGGGCGTGCTGCGGGTTGAGTTCGAGCACGTCATTCGCGAGAGCCTCGGCCTCGGCGAACTTTTGATCTTTGATATGTTCGAATGCCAGATCAAGAACGGCATCGACGCGGAGCGGTTCGAGGATCAGGTTTAGGCGTTCCTCGCGGCCGGCGGTTTTGAGATAGACCTTAACCTCACGCGAAACGTATCCGCGGCGGCTGACCTTTATTAGATACGAGCCGGGTTTGACGAGAGCCTTTTCAACCGGCCGTTCAAAATCGCCGAGGTTGGCGATCGAGATCTTGGCATCGGGCACATTCGACGCCACCGAGAGGATCGCCATCTTCGGACGCAGATCGATCGAAACTCGGCGACCTTGATTCTTTTCGATCTCGACAACTTTGGTCACGTCGTGAAAACCCGGCTTTTTCGCGGCGATCGTATATGAACCGACATCAAGTTTTCGGATGATCAGCGAGGTCGAACGCTCCGGCAGGTTGATGGTTTCGATCGGTGTGCCGTCGCGCGAGATCTGAAGCTGTGATTCGCCTTCGCTGACCTTGATCGCAACGCGCCCCAAATCCGGCAGCGAGATCTTCGGGGTCGTGTTTCGCACTGTCTTGAAGGAGCGTTTGGACGGGCGGTCGGGACGATCGACAGTTGGAATTCGCACGCTCTCGCTCCGGCCGCCGCCGCCTTGGGCAGATACGGCAGTAACCGAGCCCGCGATGAGCAAGCCCGTTATGATCGCGAATCTCATTTTGGGATGTCCTTCACGCATCGAAAACTGGTTCCGTTGTATTCGCGTTCGCCGGCGGCTCCGTAAAAGCCGCGAAAGTAGGTCGTTGCAGATCGCGGATCGCTCTGCCAGTTGCCGCCGCGGATGATCTTGAGCCGCATCCGCGACCAAGGAAATTCTTTGCCGCCGGGATACGATCGCGCGTCGCTGGACGTCCACTCCCACGCATTGCCGGACATATCGTAAATGCCGAACGGCGACGCTCCGCCTTGTCCGACGGGCCGCAAACCTTTCAATTGTCCGCCGGCATTCGCGAGCGTCGCATCCCATTCATCGCCCCACGGATACACTCGGCCTTCGGGTCCGCGTGCCGCAAATTCCCATTCCGCCTCGGTCGGAAGCCGCTCCCCTTTCCACGCCGCGTACTCGGCAGCTTCGTACCAGGTGACGCCGGTGACGGGAAAATTCGCCTCCGATTCGGGATAAACGCCATCCTTCCACGAAGGCGGAGCGACCTCGCCCGTCGCACTTAAAAACTCGGCGTACTGCTGATTCGTCACCTCGGTCGTATCCATGAAGAACGGTGCGACGGATGTAAAGTGCGGCGGTTTTGAGATCGTGTCGCCTTCGTCGCTGCCCATTAAGAAATCTCCGCCGGGAACATACGCCATTCCGGTGGGCGCGATGGGCCTAGCGACTTCTGACAATACCGGCGGCACGTCGGACTCGGTCGGAAGCGGAGCGTTGACGTAGCCGTTCGAACGAATGCCCACGGCAAGGCCGACGGCGAAGAACACAAGCGGGACAAGGAACATCGCGACGGTCGCGAGCCATCGACGGTTCGGGCTCAGCTCAGACGTTACCGCGATCTCCTGAGCACGCACTGGCTCAATCCCAGCAAACATCTCGGGGTTCGTCTTGAGAAACTGTTCGTCCGGGCTCGGGGCGATCGTGATCTGCTCTGACACGTCGGCCGGCTTCGTCTCGTGGATCGACTGTTCTTCTTCGATCTCGTCGAGCTCGGCAAGCACATCTTCACGCTTGATCTGGCCCGAGAGGCTCTGTTCGATCAGGTCGTCGGCTTGGGCGTCTTCGAAGTCTTCTCCCGCGAACTCAGGCGGCGACTGAGTTTCGTCCTCTTCGTTCGGAACAAAAACCGATTCGTCCGCGGGCCATTCGTCGTCTTCGGCGAGCAGGAGAGCTTCGATCTCGGCCCAATCCAGTTGTGCAAGCGAGTCTCGTTCGACGCGTGCGACCAGCGGACCGGTCGTCGCGGCCCGTATCGGACGCAGCGGCCCGGTGGGCAAAACTTTCCCGAACTGCGAGCGTACAAAGGCCCCGCACTGCCGGCAAAATGCCTGCGCATTCGAAGTTTCCTTGCCGCATTCGGGGCAGATCATATGGTATGGGCCAAGCGAGGGAGCGGAACCTATTGTGTAAGTTTAATCCTAAAACGCGCGGAGGTCGATTTGAAATTGGCTACGAATTGCAGAGCGGAAGAAATTAGCCACGAATTTCACGAATTACACGAATCATCCGTTCCATACGACAAATCTTCGGTTGCCATTCAATTCCGTTTGGTTGAAGAAGCCGCGCAACCGATCGGCCGCAATTAGTGTAATTCGTGTAATTCGTGGCTAAAGGGATCTTAGCTTGGTCATAACGATGCGGGTGCCGTCGTCGACGGATTCGACGCGGACCTCGTTCATCAGGTTTCGCATCAAGCCGAGTCCCCAGCCGCGACGGGTGTCGGCGGACGGCTCGTTTTCGGGCGAAGATTCGCGAACCTTGTCAGCAAGCCGCAGGCCGCGATTCGAGACGGTCAGCACTAGACGATCGTCGAATGAGGCGAACTTTAGATAGATCTTGCCGTCCGGCGAGAGGCTGTGCTCGCCGGCGTTGATGCACGCTTCGACGAGAGCGGTCTTGATCTGGTTGATCGCCTTCGCCGGGAACGCCGCTCGCCGCGCAACCTCTTCGACAGCGTGGACCGCGATCAGCTCGGTCTCGTCGCCGATCGGGATGACCAGCTCGTATTCGCTCGCGCTCGTGTCGGCGACTTCGCCCTGAAGAATGGCCCGCAAGAATCCAAGCTGGCGCCGGCTCGATCCGATACCGCCGACCTCGCCGAGGAGTTCAAGAGCACCGGGCGAGAATCCTTCAGGCGTTACGAGCCAGATACGATGCTTCGCAAATCCCGCTTGAATTGCAGCTTCGTCGAGGCGGCCGATCCACTCGCGAACGAGGTCCGGATCAGCCTCGAGTTTCGAATCAAGTTCGGCGGCGATCCAGACGATCTCGTCCTCAGTCCGATACGAACGATCTGAAAAACCGACTCCCGCGACGGCTCGTTCCGGTTCGAGTTGATCCGAGAACTGGGTAGCAAAATCTGCCAACGCTGACGACTGGACGATCTGCGGCAGGCTGAATTTCTCTGCATCGGCGGGCAGTTGCGTTCGGATCTCAGCATCGCTGAGACCTTTGTAACGATCGCGGAAAGGCCGGTAATCTACCGCTGCACGCGGGATCTCACGGCCGTCGAATGCGGAAAGGATCTCGAGCAGGCCTGAGGCAGCCTCACGTCGATATTCGCGGGCCATCAGGCTCGGCGAGTTGCGGAGGAACCGAAGTGCGACGTTCGCGGCTGCAGTCGCCCGTGTGGTGCGGCCATCCGCCAGCGATAGGTAATCGCGTAAAACCAGATCGTTCGATATAGTCGCGGTTTCGCTCGCAATGTCGATGATCTCACTTGCGGCTAACTGGTCTGTAAGCCGTCGAAGTCCTTCACCGTCGACGCTGAGCCGCTCGCCTAATGCGGTCAGTTTGAACGGAGCGTTCGCGGTTATCGCTGAGCCCAATGCCACAGCAAGGCCCGGATGATCGCCGAGTTCAGCCCGCATCGAATGCGCGATCGAACCCTCGATCAGTTCACCCGAATAGATACGAGCGGCGTTGCGATACGAGGTCAGGTCGAACCCGGAATCGCGTGCGGCTGATACGATCGACCGGATGTATCCCGGAC
>DAIOWA010000069.1:0-8975 GCA_036758705.1 Pyrinomonadaceae bacterium
GTTTTGAGTGTATGGATCGTCGCGATGCGAAAGCAGGCACGAGCACTTCGCCGACTTCACACCCTGCTGAACCGCAACGCGAAGGCGCGGGTCGTTATCGTCGAGATGGATGACGAAAGGCTAAAGCCTTTGGACGAATGGACAATGTCCGCGGTCTGGAGGGAGAAACCGCGAAAGCTCTCTATCCCGCCCGAAACGCGCGTATCCAAAACACTGTCGCAGATCATCGAGATCGATCCGGATGCGATCGATACGATCAGGTCGAATCAAGGTGAAACTGCGAGGTTTCACGGGCTTCCGTTCGCGAGAATTCGCACACTGATGGGACGCGAAAGGTCATGGTTCGGCATCGGTAAGCAGCGGCGGCCGCTGCTGCCGGACAACGTCGAAGATCTCGCCGGCGTTGTCGATGAACTCGACCGATTTCGCCGGCACGACTCGCCAAATCCTCGGCACCAGTACTTTCGCTCATCGCCCGAGCTTTGGCTGGAATCGATACTAAAGCGTGATATCAGGAGCCTGGACGCGAACCTCATCCTCTCGCCGATCTACAATCAGTTTCGCTCGTCCACCGACAAGATCGACCTGCTTGCTCTACGACGCGATGGCCGGCTGGTTCTGATCGAACTGAAGACGTCGCCAGATCGCAATGCAGTTTTTCAGGCGGCGGACTATTGGCGAAAGATCGAACTTCAGCGGCGTCGGGGCGTTCTGGCAAAGGCGAGATTGTTCGGCGAACTCGAGATCAAGGACGAGCCGACGCTGGTGTACGTCGTCGCACCGGCCCTCAGCTTTCATCACGATTTTGAGTACTTCGCCGGAATGCTGTCACCCGAAATAGAGTTGTGGAGGTTCGAGCTTCACGAAGATTGGCGTCGTGAAATCAAGGTCATTGCACGGCATGAGTATCGATGATCAACTACGGACGAATCGATAGCCGACACCGCGGACGGTTTTTAGTATCTGCGGATTATTCGGCTCGTCTTCGAGGTGCCGCCGAAGACGAACGATAAAGTTGTCGATCGCACGCGTATCGGTGTCCTCCTGCAGGGACCAGACTTTTTCGAGGATCTCTTTGCGCGACACGGCGCGGCCCTCGTTGTCGATCAAATACTTAAGAAGGTTGCATTCCATCAGGGTGAGGTGGATGGTCTCCGCAGCAGTACGAAGTTCGAGATTTGCAAAGTCAACGACGCGACCGTTTACCTCGATGGTGTCGCCCGCGGGTTTCTCACGCTGCCATGTACTCCGCCGCAAAAGAGCTTTCAACCGGGCGAGAAATACGTCAAGCTGAAACGGTTTTGGCAAATAGTCGTCGGCACCTGCCTCGAAACCATGTATGACGTCCTCCGGCCGGCCGAGCGCGGTGAGCATCAGAATCGGCGTGTAATTCTCCGCTTCACGCATTTGTCGGGCGACGTCGAACCCGCTGATCCCCGGCAGCATCACATCGAGCACGACGGCCGCGTGGCCTTTCGCGAGCTCAAGCCCCTCTTCCCCCGTCTCGGCAAGAGAAACATCGAAGCCCTCGGCCTCAAGATTGAACTTCAGGCCGTCGGCGATGTGTCGTTCGTCTTCGACGATCAATATCTTCATTTAAGCTTTCGGCAGTTGGACGATGAACGTCGATCCGCGGCCCTCGCCTTTGCTGTCCGCACGTATCGAACCGCCATGCTTCTTGATGATCGAGTTAACAATAAACAGGCCGAGGCCGGTTCCTTTGATCTTCGGACCGTCCGTTTGCGGCACGCGGTAGAACCGCTTGAACACGCGTTTCAACTCCGCGGTCTCCATGCCGACGCCGTTGTCCCGAATGAAGATATCGATCCGGTTTCGTATCGGTGAAGCCTTAACGCGTACCGAGACCTTTGGATCGTCGGGCGAATATTTTACGGCGTTATCGAGAAGGTTAACGAACGCCGTCTGAAGCGCTTCAGAATCACCCAGGATCCGGAGCCCGGCCTGAATTTCGGCGATCCGTATTGCTCCGGGTTCGAGGTTATATCTCGACCTGACAATATCGACGCAATCCTCCAAAAGTTTGTCGATGTCCAACTCCTCGACCTCGTATCGCTTTCGCGTATCGCCGGTCTTGCTTGCGGATAATACCTGCTCCACTGTATTCAGCAGACGATCATTGTCCGCAAGCATTATGTCGTAAAACTCACGCTGTTTTTCAGGCGCGACATCGCGATTTTTCAGCGTTTCGAGATAGAGCTTTATGGAAGCGATCGGCGTTTTCAACTCGTGCGTGACCGCATTTAGAAATGCGTCATGCTGTTCATTCTTCCGGATCTCGCGCACGAGAAAGATGGTGTTGAGCACGATGCCGGTGATGATCAGCGCGAAGAAGATTATCCCGAATACAAGCAGGACGACCTCGGTAAGGTTCAGCAAGATCCAGCCGACATTCAGCGCGACGGCGAGAGCACTGAGGCTGATGCCGAAGATCAGAAAAAATATACCTGTCTTTCGCCGACGCATTGTTTAGGTAAAAGTAAAAAGTAAAAGGTAAAAAGGCAAAGACAAAAGGCACAAAGAGGAATATACCCTTTGTGCCTTTGAGCTCCCTGCAATCCGTTACAGCCTTTAAACCGTTTCGTGAATCGGTTCAAGACTCGTTAGTTCAGTCTTTTCTTTTACGGTCTTCTTCTCGCTGTAAGCGTAAACGTCTTTCGCGAGCCCAAGCTTTTGCATCACCCAGATCTGCATCCAGTTGATATCGATCTCATACCACCCAAGCCCGTGTTTTGCCGACCGCGGGTATGCGTGATGGTTGTTGTGCCAGCCTTCGCCCCATGTAACAGCGGCGATCAACCCGTTATTTCGCGAATCGTCTCGCGTCTCGAATCGGCGTGAACCCCAAAGGTGGGTCGCCGAGTTAACGAGCCATGTAAAATGCCAGCCGATAACCGTTCGTAAGAATATCGCCCACAAGATCATCGAAATGCCGCCGATGGCGAACAGTCCGATCGCAAGGAGGATTGTCGGGACGTAGTAATACTTGTCGATGATCTGGTGGAAACGGTCGTTGGCGAAATCCGGGCAATAGCGCTGCATCGTTGCCCACGACTGGTTCTGCGCGGTTCCGCGAAAGATCCATCCGATGTGTCCCCAATAGGTGCCGAATCTCGGGCTGTGGGGATCTTTTTCTGTTTCCGTAAAGGCGTGGTGAATGCGATGTGTCGTAACCCAGCTCAGCGGTCCGGACTGAATAGCGAGTGTGCCGAAAATGCTCAGCGTATACTCGACCCATTTCGGAGTTTTGAAGCCGCGGTGCGTCAAAAGCCGGTGATAGCCGATGCCGATGCCGAGGCTTCCGGCCAGCCACCAGAGTATCAACGCCGCAATAAGATTTGACCAGCTAAAGGTAAACAATGCGGCAACAGCCAGAATGTGGAATATCGCCACCCCGATCAAAGTATGCCAGTTTAGCCCGGCGGATTGTTCGGCGGTGAGCGTTGAGTTTTTCATTGTGCGGATTCCCCTTGCAGTTTCTTCAGACTTCGTCTCACTAAAACCCTAGCAAAAAATTGCCCGGCGATTTGTAAGAGTTATGTAAGAGTTGAAAGAACCGCCATTTACCAGCGGCGGCTCGGTATTGGTATAGTTCAATTCGTAGTCTTTCAAGCAATTGGCAAAGAAAAGCAATTTACAGATCTGGGGCGAGTATTCGGTCGCGAGTCTGCTGCTCGGCTTTCTCGGCGTGCTGCCGCGTCGGCTTGCGATCGCTTTGTCGATCGGCGTTGCACGGGTGTGCTACAGGCTTCTCAGCGGGTTGCGAAAAGCCGGAATGCAAAGTTTGGAGATCGCATATCCCGAGATGGGCGAAGCCGCTCGGATGGAGCTTCTCGGCGGCACGTTCGATAGCTTGGGCAGAGTGTTGGGCGAGGTTAGCCAGTTTCCGAAATACTCGAAAGAGAAAATGGCGTCGATGGTCGATTTCACGTTCGACGGCTATATGCAGACGCTCTACGATCAGGTCAAACGCGAAAAACGCGGAGTGCTGATCACCACCGGCCATCTCGGCAACTGGCAACTGCTGGTGCAAACCTTTGCCGTCTGGCATGAGCCGATGTCATACCTCGCCCGCCCGATCGACAATCCGCTGATCGAAGATCTGACCGTCGCGATGCGGACGAAGTTTGGCAATACGCCGCTGAACAAAACAAACTCCGCCCGCACCGCGATCCGGCTGTTGCGCGAAGGCCAGATCGTCGGCGTCCTGGCAGACGTGAACGCGCACCCGAAGGAGGGCGTTTTCGTTCCATTCTTCGATGTAGCGGCCTGCACGACTGCGGGCCCGGCGACGCTTGCGATCCGCACGAACGCGCTGTTGTTCCCGATCTTTTGCGTTTATGATCGTGAAACGCACAAATACAAGATCGTACACGGCCGGGCGGTCGAACCGGCAGCTACCGGCGATCGCGAGGCTGATATTCAAGCGACGACCGCGGCGTATACGGCTGAGATCGAAAAGATCATCCGTCAATATCCCGACCAATGGCTATGGATTCACAAACGCTGGAAGACGCGGCCGAAGGGTGAGCCTGCTTTGTACTAATACCTTATGAAACGAACCATTGTTCTGTTTGTCGTTCTGCTGTTTACGGTACCCGTTCTGGCACAGCAGCGTCTTTTGGTCATCGGCGGTGGCGATCGGCCGCCTGAGGCGATGAAGAAATTCGTCGAATGGAGCGGCGGAGCGAAGTCGCGCATTCTTGTCGTCACGTGGGCAAGCGGCGAGCCGGAGGAGAGTTACGCTTCGCTCGAGAAGGCATTTCAAAGCGCCAACGCAGGATTTGTCGACCACGCCCCGATCCGGCCTCTTGATGCCGAAAAACGAGCGAAGTTCGTTGACCAGCTAAACGGAGCGACCGGCGTTTTCTTTTCCGGCGGCGACCAGAATCGCATTATGGATGTCCTCGCCGACGCCGGGCTCCTGCAATTGGTAAAAACGAAGTACAATTCCGGCACTGCGTTCGGCGGCACAAGCGCGGGTGCGGCGGTGATGTCCGACCCGATGATGACCGGTGAAGCTGACTTGAAGATACTTGATGGAACGAAAGTCGGAGTTCGAAAAGGGCTAGGCCTATTGCCAAACGTGATCTTTGATCAGCACTTTCTCATCCGCCAGCGGCACAACCGTCTCTTCGGGCTCATCATCGCGAATCCGAAGATGCTCGGCATCGGCATCGATGAAGACACATCGGTCCTGATCGAAGACAATCGTCGACTCACCGTCGTCGGCGCGACGCAGGTGATGTTCGTCTACTCGAAGAAAGGCACGCAGCCATTCTCGCTCAGCTTTCTTCACGCGGGTGAGCGCTTCGATCTCAAGAAGCTGAAATTAATGAAATAACGGGGCCGTATGAAAAGTCTATTGATCGTCGTTTTGACCGCAGCGTTTACTTTGAGTTGTACGCAACCTGCGAAAGATCCGCTTGCAGGAACCTGGGTCGATCTATCTCACGATTTCGGCGACGACACGATCTATTGGGTCACCGCCGAGCCATTCAAGCGAACAACGGTTGCCGAAGGCAAGACAGACGGCGGTTACTACTATTCCGCCTACAACTTCTCCGGAGCCGAGCACGGCGGAACTCATCTCGACGCGCCGATCCATTTCGGTGAAGGCAAGAAGACGATCGATCAGTTGGAGATCAGTCAGCTCGTCGGTCCCGCAGTGAAGATCGATGTTTCAGCAAAGGTTGCGGGAAATATCGATTATCAGATCACCACTGAGGATATCCAGGCGTGGGAAGCGGCGAACGGCAAGATACCGGAGTGGAGCATCATCCTGCTGCAAACCGGATTCGCGGCCCGCTGGCCGGACAAGAAAACCTACCTCGGTACCGACCAAAAAGGCCCTGACGCAGTCAAGGATCTGCACTTCCCCGGCCTACACCCTGACGCGGCCAAGTGGCTCATCGAGAACCGAAAGTTCAAAGCCGTCGGACTCGACACCGCCAGCATCGACTACGGCCAGTCGACGAAGTTCGAAACCCACGTCGCCCTAATGACCAACAACATTCCCGCCTTCGAAAACGTCGGCGATATGAGCAAGCTGCCCGCTAAAGGCTTCCAGATCTTCGCCTTCCCAATGAAGATCAAAGGCGGCTCCGGCGGCCCGCTGCGAATCGCGGCCCTGGTTCCGTCAGCCAACTGATCACAAAAGGACACATAACGGTTACAGACTGTGGGTATAATTGGCAGTGGCAGGTTTTTGAGAACCCGATGCGAAATCTAGGACAAATTCAGCAGACACTTTCCGCACGAAAACCCGAACTCGCCAGCATGTTTCACGTGAGGAGTTTGGCCGTATTCGGATCTTATGCCCGGAATGAACAGCAACCGGACAGCGACGTGGACATTCTTGTGGAATTCGATGCACCCGTCGGTGTCGAATTCATCGATCTGGCAAACTACCTTGAGGATCTACTGCAGATGCGCGTTGACCTTGTTTCTCGGAATGGGATTAAGCTTAAGTATTTTAGTGAGATTCAGCCCGATCTAAAATATTTCTAGCCGAACTCCCGAACTTCTTATCGAAGACATTCTCGAATCGGCCCGGAAAATCCAGAGATACACCGCCGGAATGACGTTTGAGTTTGTTGCGGACGAGAAAACCGTTGACGCGGTCGTTCGAAATTTTTCGATCATCGGAGAGGCATCAAGCCGGCTGCCGGAAGATTTTCGAGACTCAAATTCGCAGATCGACTGGCCTCGGATCAGAGGTTTTCGAAACCGGATCGTTCACAATTATTTCGGCGTCGACCATTCGATCGTTTGGAGTATCATCGAGAATTTTCTGCCCGGATTAGTGGCAGACGTAGAAAGACTTCCAACCTAGTGTGACGAATCTGCTCCTCTTAGACATGGGCCTTCCGATGATTTTCCCGTCGCTGTTGCTGATGGCGGTGGCACTGGTCCCTGTGATTCTGGTAGAGGCTCTGTTTATTAAAGCATTCCTAAGAACTAACTTTAAGCAGATCGCTGTTCCCGTTTCTGTTGCCAACCTGGTGTCAACATTCATTGGTATTCCCGTGACTTGGTTTCTGCTTACTATACTCGAGTTCGTGACTGTCGACGTTTTTGGCGCTCTGACCGACAGAAATATTTGGGGGTCAAGAACGTTCTCAGTTACGGTCGGCGCTCCTTGGGTTGTCCCGGGCCATAACGACGAGCAATGGATCATCTTGGGAGCGATGCTCTTTCTGCTAATCCCCTACGGAATTATCTCCTGGTGGGTCGAATTCAAGATCGTTCAAGGAATGCTGTTGAGCAAAAACAATGATGCGTCCAAACCTGAAGAGGAGCGATACCAGTTGGTTGCCGAGACAAATGTCGGAGCAACTCCTCGACAAATAAAGCGGGCCGTGGGCGTTGCTAACCTTGTGTCATATTGTTTGTTGGCGGTTTTTGTGATTTTGACCTTCGCCTTTCGAAATTCGATGAACTAGCTAAGACTTTCGCGCTTGTGACTGAACCGCCGTGATAGCGACGGCATCGACGATATCTTCAGCCTTACATCCGCGCGAGAGGTCGTTGCAGGGGCGGTCGAGGCCTTGGAGGATGGGGCCGATGGCGGTGCCGCCGGTTAGGCGTTCGGTGAGTTTGTAGGCGATGTTTCCGGCGTCGAGGTCGGGGAAGATCAGAACGTTCGCGCGGCCAGCGACCTGGGAGCCGGGAGCTTTCGAACTCGCGACTGATTGGACGAGGGCGGCGTCAGCTTGCAGTTCGCCGTCGATCGCAAGATCCGGCATTCGGGCCTTCACGGTTTTGGTTGCTTCGACGACCTTATCGACCAGCTTGTGATTCGCGCTTCCCTTAGTTGAGAACGAGAGCATCGCGACTCGCGGCTCGGCTTGCAGCAGTGCCCGGCAAGAATCGGCGGATGCGATCGCGATCTCGGCGAGTTCGTTCACGTCCGGGTCGATCACGACGCCGCAATCCGCATAGATCATCGCTCCCTTCTCGCCGAACTTTTTGTCCGGCACGACCATCAGGAAGAAGCTCGAAACAGTTTTGAATCCTTGCTTCACGCCTATGCATCGCAACGCCGCAGCTACCGTATGCGCTGTTGTATTTGTTGCACCTGCTACCGATCCGTCGGCCTTGCCTTCGCGGACGTATAAATTCCCGAAATAAAGCGGGTCCTTGATCGCCTGTTCGGCCTCTTCGAGAGTCGTGCCTTTCGCCCGCCGCAGATCGTAGTAAAGATTTGCAAAACGGGCAACATCTTTCGACTTTCGATGATCCAGGATCTGGACACCATTCAGATTTACTCCCAAGTTGCGGATCTTTTCCTCATCACCGATCACCGTTATCTTCGCGATGCCCTCACGCGAGCAGATCTCGGCAGCCTGCAGGGTTCGGATATCTTCGCCTTCGGGAAGCACAATGTGCTGCAGATCGGCGGCGGCACGTTTACGAATGGTTTGTAAGATCATTAGGCAGAAACGCGAGTGTGAACGAGCGTGCGGGTCGGGCGCCGTAAGAAAAGACCTTCGTGTTCACCGCCCGAGAGGCACGCTTCCTAACGGTCGCGTTTCCGCCCGATCCTTCGCCTGCCCAATTTAACATACAACGCTAGAGGCATAAACTTGCACAAAGCGCAGGTTGTTTTTAGACTTAGGGAAACATCAGGTAAAAAAGAATGGAAGCGATCGAAAAGCCGAAAACCAAAGTGAAGCGCCGCGAGGCTCGCGGACGGATGGGCAATTTTCTGATGTTTCTGCCGAATATGGTAAAGCTGCTCGGCAGGCTTCTAAAAGATGCTCGCGTGCCCGGTGCGGAGAAGGCACTCTTCGTAGCCGCGATCGTCTACGTCATTTCTCCGATCGATTTTATCCCTGACGTTTTCCCGTTCATCGGCCAGGTTGACGATATCTACGTCGTTGCTCTGACTCTTTTGCGTCTGATCAACCGGTCTGACGCTTCGGTCGTTCGCCAGCACTGGTCGGGCGGCGGCG
>DAIOWA010000070.1:0-8955 GCA_036758705.1 Pyrinomonadaceae bacterium
CTGCTCGAAGCGCTTGAGTTTCTCCACAACCAGGAGAATCCGGTCATCCACCGCGACATCAAGCCGCAGAATCTAAAGGTCACTCCGAAGGGCCAGATCATTCTGCTTGATTTCGGCCTGGCGAAAGGAAACGTCACCGGAGCGGGGAATCAAACGAATTCTAAGAGCATCTTCGGCTATTCGCGAAACTACGCGTCGCTCGAACAGATTCAGGGAACCGGCACCGACCCGCGCAGCGATCTTTATTCGCTTGCGGCGACCATTTATCACCTGCTGACGAACGTCGCTCCCGAAGATGCACTCACGCGAGCAATGAGCGTGCTAACGCAGAAGCCGGATCCGCTCGTGCCTGCTAACCAGATCCGTCCCGAAATTCCTGCGGGTGTCGCGGCGATCATTCACAAGGCTCTCGATCTCGACGCAGCCCAGCGTCCGGCAAGTGCGGCTGAGATGCGGCAGATGCTCCGGTCGCAGGAAGATTACGCCGGACTTGCTTTGAACACGGTTTCCGTTGCCCGTTCGAGCACTGCGGATATTCATTCGCAGCCGACTCAACTTATGCCCGGTGCGACGATGCGCGGACAGCGGCAGACTGACGGCCAAACGAACATCGTGGATGACGGCCTTTCGCAGTTAACCGCGATCCGTCCGCTAGCGCAAAAGAACACGGCGTATATTTCGCAAGGCGTGCTCGATCCGGGCCGAACGCGGAAACGTGCCCTACTGGCGATCGCCGCCGGACTGCTTGTCTTGGTCGGAGCCGGCATCGCTGGTGTCGTTGCGTATCAGGAAATGCAGCACACCGAGGCCGCGACCGATCCGATCCCGGTTCCGGTAATCGAAACGCAACCCGCGACGGCAGTTGCCGAAGCACCTGACGCAGCGGCCAACACATCAATATCGGAACCCGCAGTCGAAGCTTCGGCAGCGAATACTAATGCTGTTCAGGCAAAATCCGATCCGGCTCCGGTAGTAAAGAAAACCGACCATACCAAAAAGACGACAGGCGACAACACTGAAGCCGACATCGAAAATCTGGTTGGCCCGGACGACGAGGTAGTTGTAAAGGGCGATGCGATCTATGTAGGGAAGATCAAGATCAAGGACGGCAAGGTCTATATGCCGGACGGAACTGTTCACGACGCGCCGCAGAGCCGCCGATATCCCGGAGTCCAGCCGCCGATACCGCCCGTCCGGCTTTCCGAAGAACAGATCAAGCGAATGACGCCGGAACAGCGTCGAAAACTCCGGATAATGCGCGAACGATTTCCCGGAACGTTCTCTCAACCGACACCGGATCAGGATCAATAATTGAAACCTTCTTCTTTTCGGATTTTGTTTCTTCTTTCGTGTGTTTCGTGGACAGGTTCTTAAGAGCTTTTTCACGAAATACACGAAAGAGATCAAAAGGAAGATCAAACGAAAAGAGGCCGATCTCAGACGGCCTCATCTGCATCGACGATTAGGTTGGAGCTTATTTCTTCGATGTCTTTAGACTCGACTGATCGAGCTTCTCGACCGGGAACGAATTCTCCACGAACTGCAAATGCAGCCGCTGTCGGCCATCGCCCGCGATCTGGTGATTGCACACGACCGCGAGGCCTGAAAAGTCATACTTTTCACAAATAAACTTGACACGCTGGCCGACTCCGACATCCATCGACGAGAATACCGCGGCACCGCTCTTGCTGATGTTCTCCGTAACGGTTTTCTCGCCCGTCATTGCATCGCGCTGTGCGTCAACGAGAGCGAGATAAAGATCTACATTCGTCCAGAATCGTAAATGCCGTCGAACTTTGAACGGTGCACGAGATTCTGCGATCTTCCACAGACCGTTCTCGTTCATTCCGCAGATCTTGTAGTTCTGGTGCGGATTTTCCTTATAGCTCTCCGGAGCATGCTTGCCGACAAACGCGACGCCGACGTGAAATCCGCCTCCACCTTCGCCCGTCAATGGCTGGCAGTGCTGGACGAGTCCGAGTACACGATAAAGATCTTTGTCGTGATCGTAGCACCGAAGATGAGCGGCGAGCGGAAGCATCACCGCGACGATCGTCCCTACCTTAAGTTCGCGTGGGATAACGAACCCTGCACCTGTGGCCGAGACGCTGCCGACTTCGACAACCTCTTTCCAGGTCGAGTCCGGCGTATCCTTGCCCTTGACTACGGCCTGCATTTCAATAGCAGTCACCTCTGCTTTGGTCCTAAGCACTTCTGGGGTCGCTGACATTCTTTCCTCCAAAACCTTACTTCTGCTCATACTGCGTTGCTCTTCGTTTTAGCTGCCGATCCCTTCTAGTGGGTAAAGGTGATCGATAAACTCCAGATGAAGCCGGACGATGCCGTCGGCCCCAAGATGCCGTCCGCGAACGATCGAGATAATGCTCAGATCGTGCCGCTGACTTTTTACTCTAAGGAATGCGCCGTTGCTTACATCGAACGACGTAAAAACGGCGGCTCCTCCTACACTAAGATTCTCTGTAACACTGACCTCGCTCGCGACCACTTCGCCGTTTTCATCGAGCATCTCGATAAGCAGCGATTCGGGGATCGCAAATCTCGTGTGCCGACGCAGATAGGCCGGAAGATCCGATTCATCGGGGTTCGGCTCTGCGTCGACCAACTGCCAAAGCCCGCCGTCTTCGCGATCCGAAATATCAAAGAGCTTAGAAGGATTTTCGAGGTAACTCGCGGGTGGATTCTTTCCGATGAACGCGACGCCGACCGCATAGCTATCTGCCGCTGGGTTATCGCCCAACGGCATACAGCGGCGGACCAAGCCCCAAATGCGATACTGCGGCTCGAGATAGTCATAGCACCGCAGCTGCCGCGGCATCGGGACGCTGATAACGATCAAACGGCCGCGTTTTACGGGACGCTTTAGATTAAATGCCGCCCCAAAGGCCGAAACGTCCTCGAGTCTCGTGACTTCGTTCCAGGAAAACTTGTGATCCACCTGGACCTCAACGCGAGATGGAAGAGACAGCGCATATCGCTGGATGCGGCGATTATCTGGATTGGCGACAGTGGTAGTCATCTGCGGGTAATAAAGACGCGGAAGGAGTGAGAAATTCCTTAATTTGTTCTGATTTTTCCTGGGATTTCGGCTCGGATGTTGGCCGGTCAGGTGAGTTGCTAAACAGGCCGTACGCCTGTAAAATTAACGATAACATCAACGCTAGAAATATTCCAGCATTTTTTTACTGCAGTTGATCGGGCAGATCGGCCCGAACCACGATCAGAATACCCCTAACGTATTGAAATTACAATGGATTCTTCATTAGATCGCAATCAGATAAACATCGAAGACGAGATGCGCCGGTCGTATCTCGACTACGCAATGTCGGTCATCATCGGCCGCGCATTGCCCGACGTCCGTGACGGCCTTAAACCCGTACACCGACGCATCCTTTATGGTATGTACGAAGCCGGTAACACCGCCGGTAAGCCGTATAAAAAGTCGGCTCGTGCGGTCGGCGACGTAATGGGTAAATATCACCCGCACGGCGATACGGCGATCTACGACTCCATCGTCCGCATGGCCCAGGACTTCTCGATGCGCTATATGCTCGTCGATGGTCAGGGAAACTTCGGTTCGGTCGACGGCGATAATCCGGCGGCGATGCGATACACCGAGGTCCGCCTGCAGAAGCTGACCAACGAGGTCCTCGCGGATATCGAAAAGGAGACCGTCGATTTCGTACCGAACTACGACGATTCGCTGTCAGAGCCGAGCGTGCTGCCGACCCGCATCCCGCTGCTGCTCGCAAACGGATCTGAGGGCATCGCGGTCGGCATGGCGACCAACATCCCGCCGCACAACCTGACGGAACTGATCGACGGAACCGTCGCGATCATCAAAGATCCCGAGATCTCGATCGACGATCTGATCAAGATCATCCCCGGCCCGGACTTTCCGACCGGCGGATTCATCTACGGCCGTGAAGAGATCCACCGAGCATATCGAACCGGCCGCGGCATCATTCAGATGCGTGCACGGGCGGTGGTCGATGAGATCGGCCGCGGAGAGAAAACACGCAACGCGATCGTGATCACCGAGATCCCGTATCAGGTCAACAAAGCGAAGCTGCACACGCACATCGCGGAACTCGTCAACGAAAAGAGGATCGACGGCGTGTCGGAAGTCCGCGACGAATCGAACCGCGAGGGAATGCGGCTCGTGGTCGAGCTGAAGCGTGATGCCGTGGCCCAGGTCGTCTTGAACAAGCTGTACAAGCTGACCGCGATGCAGTCGTCATTCGGCATTATCAACATCGCGATCGTCCGCGGCCAACCGCGCGTACTCAACCTCAAGGAGATCCTCGAACACTTCGTAGAGCATCGGCGCGAGGTTGTTCGCCGTAGGACCGAGTTCGAACTTCGCAAGGCAAAGGCTCGTGCCCACATCTTAGAGGGCTTGAACAAAGCCATCGACGCGCTCGATTACATCATCCCGCTTATTCGAAATTCGCGTGCGGTAGATGAAGCGAAGAACTGGCTCACGTCGAACTTTGTTGGATTGGATGAGGTCAAGAAGTGGCGCGGCATCACAGGCGGAAAGCCTGAAGACGCGTTTTTGAAGGACCTTCGCAAGGTCATTGCCGATATCGGTTTTTCTGAGATCCAGGCTCAGGCGATCCTCGATCTCCAACTCCGCAGGCTGTCGGCACTCGAACGTCAGAAGATCCTCGACGAATACGAGCAGATCATCAAGCTCATGGCCGAACTCGAGAATATTCTCGCGAATGAAAGCGTGCTTCGTGAAGTCATCGTCGGCGAGCTTCAGGAGATCCGAAAAAGCTTCGGCGATGCACGCCGCACGGAGATCATCGATGCCGGTGTCGAGCTTTCGATCGAAGATCTGATCAAGGACGAAGACGTTGCGATCACCGTAACGAAAGCGGGCTATATCAAGCGTACGCCGGTCTCGACCTACTCGCGTCAGGGCCGCGGCGGCAAAGGCCGGCTCGGAGCGACGGCGAAGAACGAAGATTTCGTCGAACATCTGTTCGTAGCTTCGACGCACGCATATCTGATGATCTTCACCGACGACGGACAGGTCTACAAGATCAAGGTCCACGAGATCCCCGAGGCCGCACCGGCGGCACGCGGGAAGGCTGTCGTGAATCTGGTCCAGTTGTCCGGTGAGCGAAAACTCGTCGCGACGATGCCCGTCCGAGACTTTGCCGAAGAAACTTACCTGACGTTTATCACGAAACACGGCGTCATCAAGAAGTCTTCGCTCTCCGATTTCCAGAACATCCGAGCGAACGGCATCAACGCCATCAATATCGATGAGGGCGATGAGCTTCTCGAAGTGATCCGGACGGATGGAAAACAGCAGATCTTCATTGCTACGCACGACGGAATGGCCGTCAAGTTCAACGAGACCGATGTTCGGCCGATGGGCCGAGCCGCCCGCGGCGTGCGCGGTGTGAATCTTCGAAAGGGCGACTATGTTGTTGACGTATGCGCCGTCTCGCAAGAGGGAACCGAAAAGATCCTTTCAGTTTCTGAGAAGGGATTTGGTAAGCAGACACAGGTTGGCAGTTACCGCCTGACGAAACGCGGCGGCATCGGTGTCATAAATATGAAGACGACCGAGAAGACCGGCAAGGTCGTAGCGGCATTCCCGGTCGATGAGGAAAGCGAGATCATGATCATCACCCAGCAGGCGAAACTTATACGCCTGGGTGTCGACAAGATCCGCGAAACCGGTCGCTCCGCCCAGGGGGTCACGCTCATCAAAACCGGCGACGACGACCTCGTAGTCAGTGCGTCACTCCTTGCGGTCGACGCTGAGGAAGAGGAGTAAAAGTACCCAGGGACTGCCTCACATCCTTTTCGGGTTGCTTTCTTTTTTCGTGTCTTTCGTGGAGAATTTCTGAGGATCTTTTCCACGTAAGGCACGAAGCAGATCAAATAGGAAATTAGACGAAAAAAAGAGGCTGCCTTTCAGCAGCCTCTTTTTTTTACTTTACAAATTTAACTGTACATCTTTACTGTTCGCCGGGCATGAATGCAGTTTCTCGCTTGCGGAGGCCGACTTGGGCGAGGCGTACAATTTCTGGTGACAGAGTCAGCAAGAATCTGACGCCCGCCATCCGCATACGGTGCGCGACCGGCAGATGCAATTCCGCGGCGAGATCGGACGCCTCGGCAAACTTTGTTCTTGCTACGTCCCAGTTGCGTCGGTAGATAGCGGTCCTTCCCTCAGCTCGAAGAACGCCGGCGTGTTGATACTTAATATTTCTCTCGATCTGGCGATTCTCTTCTTCGCTGAAGGTCAGTTTCGACTGCAGGATCCGCCACATATCGCGGCCGCGTTCGACCCGCTGTACTAGATCGCCGGAACCGCTTTCCGGTCGAAAGCGAAACTTGAACAATAGCTTTCGCAGATACCCGATCCGGACGCCGGCAAAGGTGAACCTCATCCAAAGTTCAAAATCCTCACACCGCCTGACACTCGGATCGAACCCGCCGCACAGCTCAAATTTATCCTTATCAATAAGCGCTCCGGACGGGAGACAATGCACGCGTTCCTGGAGCATCAATTCGCGCGTGATCTCACAAGTTTCGCCGGGGTTGGCGTGTAAAAGGTCCCGCAGTTTCTCGTGCAACTGACCAAAGGCCTCCGCATCTGTATAGGCCATGCCATAGCTGCCCCGATCCTTAAAGTCCAGCATCTCTTCAAGGAATGTCGGGTACCAAATGTCGTCACCGTCGAGAAAGGAAAGTATCGTCCCCCGCGCATATCTAACGGCGAGATTCCGGGTCGCCGAGGTGCCGGAATTGACCTTCTTATCGATGAACATTATCTCGTCGTAATAGGGTCCGAGAACCTCAAAAAGTTCTTCCGAATCCGGAGCACCGTCATTGATGACAATGACCTCAAAGTCGCGAAACGTCTGAGCCCTGACCGACTCAAGCGTTTCGGCGATATATTGGGCCGTCTTGTAGTTGGGAATGATGATACTAACCCGCGGCGGATCGGCCGGCACGTTCCTGCCTATCCTTATCTCAGAGATCTCTTCACTCATCGCGATCGAATAATGTTGGAGCTGAGCCGGCGGCATTCCGTGCATCAATTCCAAAGTGTTCGTATGCCAGCCGTGTCGCCATGCGTCCGCGTGGAGTGCGGTTGAGGAAGCCGATCTGAAGCAGATACGGTTCGATGATCTCTTCGATCGAATCCTTTTCTTCGTGCAGAGCGGCGCAGAGGGTGCCGAGTCCGACAGGGCCGCCGTCGAATTTCTCGATGATCGTCGTCAGAAACTTGCGGTCCATCTCGTCGAGGCCGTACGTATCGACCTCCATCCGGTTCAGAGCGTCGTTCGCGACGTGCTCGTTGATGTTGCCATCGTGATCGACCTCTGCATAGTCCCGCACGCGTCTCAATAAACGATTGGCAATTCGCGGAGTCCCACGTGAACGCCGGGCGATCTCGTGCGAGCCGGTCGGGTCGATGCCGACATTCAATATCCTCGCCGACCGCTCCACGATCTGCTGCAGCTCGCCGATCCCGTAAAAATCCAGGTGAAAGATAATTCCGAACCGCCCACGCAGCGGAGCCGTGATCAAGCCCGGCCGCGTCGTCGCTCCGACCAGCGTAAACTTCGGCAGCTCAAGCTTGATCGACCTCGCCGCCGTTCCTTGCCCGATCATCAGGTCGAGGCTGTAATCCTCCATCGCCGGATAGAGAATTTCCTCGATCGCCGGATTTAGCCGATGGATCTCGTCGATGAAAAGCACATCGCCTTCTTCGAGATTCGTCAATATCGCCGCAAGGTCGCCCGCCTTTTCGATGATCGGCCCGGCCGTCGTCTTCAGTGCCGAACCCATCTCGTTCGCGACGATGTTCGATAGCGTCGTCTTCCCAACCCCCGGCGGCCCGGTGAGCAGGATATGGTCCAACGCCTCCCGCCGTTTCAACGCCGCCTTCATAAACACGCGAAGATTGTCCTTAACCTTCGCCTGCCCGATATACTCCGAGATCGACGCCGGGCGCAATGAAGCCTCGAAGCGTTTCTCTTCGGTCGTCAGATCTTCGTTTCTGATGCTCGTCGCTGCTTCCATGAAGATTCAAACAGGATGCACAGGATGTACAGGATACTCGAACATTCGGGGGCCATCATGTTTATCCTGTACATCCTGTTAAATAAATTGCTAGAAAAGCAAACCCTTATTCCACAACGCCAGAATATCCATCGAGAACGCGACGACACAATGTAAAAGCAGCCCGAGCCAGATGCTGCCGTTCTTGTATGATAGCCATCCCAAAAACACACCGGCGGCGATCGCGGCTAGGGTTTCGGCGGGCGGTTTGCTGAAATGGATCATGCAATAGGGCACGGTCATCACAAAGATCGAATACAGGCCGAGCGATCGCTTGAGACTGTGAACCAGAAACCCGCGAAAGAAGAACTCCAGCCCAAAGAACTGCACGAAGTATATCAGTTCCCACGCAAGCAGCGTCTGCCCGATATAAGGCTCACCGTTGAAGATGTGGAGGAACGGATATTTCGCCGCAAAGCCCGATGTCAGCGACATCAAATAGGTGACCGGCAGCATCACCGCGACACACGCCGCCAGCAGTTTCCCGAAACCCGGTTCGATCGCCGCCTTCAATCCGTAATCCGACAGCCGCTCGCCGTAGACCCGCTTGATGATCACGATCGGCGGTACGAAATAGAAAAAGGTGACGACCGCCACCCACCACCCGAGGCTCGGCAGATTGCTGTCCGGCGAATAGGCGATCCAGTTGCCGAATTCTTCATACGGCGTTCCGATCAAAAACTTCGCAACGGCCTCCGGATTTTTCAGATAATAAATACCCGTCAATCCAACCGCCGCATAAACCAAAGCAAACACAGCTTTGCGGTCAAGCTTCGAAATATCGCTGCGTATGTGATCGAGGATCTCGAGCATTCGATGAACCGCGGACGCCCCGTCCGC
>DAIOWA010000071.1:0-8947 GCA_036758705.1 Pyrinomonadaceae bacterium
GAGCTAGATCCGAAGCTCTTACTCGTATCCCAGCCAACCCGCGGCGTTGACATCGGCGCCATCGAGTTCATCCACCGCAAACTCATCCAACTCCGCGACAAAGGCCGGGCTGTTCTGCTTGTGTCCGCTGAACTTGAAGAAGTAACTGCCCTCGCAGATCGACTGCTCGTCATCCGCGAAGGCAAGATCGTCGGCGAGCTCGATCCGAAAACCGCCAGCTTCGAAGAGATCGGCCTGCTAATGACCGGAAGCTAGAAAAGCTGTC
The DNA here is from genome assembly GCA_036758705.1 of Pyrinomonadaceae bacterium. GTDB lineage: Bacteria > Acidobacteriota > Blastocatellia > Pyrinomonadales > Pyrinomonadaceae > OLB17. The sequence continues at coordinate 266 of DAIOWA010000071.1, forward strand.
AGCAGCCCGCGTGTCAGTAGCCCGCACGTTAGTAAGGGCGCCCGTTGCCGATCGGCAGCTTAGTTCAACATGGTCACATTCAAAAGCGTAGCACCGAGTTTCGTGGTCAGCGATGTCGTCGCCACGGCGAGTTATTACCGGGACGTGCTAGGATTCCAGATCCTTGGATTCTTCGCCGATCCGCCGGTCTTTGCGATGGTCGGCCGGGGCGGGGTCGAGATCCACTTCGGTAAGGCCGACGCCGAACCGCAGCCATCGAACCTGAAATTTCGGCGGATCAGCAGCGACGCTTACATTTGGGTGGACGATGTGGAAGCCCTACATCAGGGGCTGATCGCTTCCGGAGCGGACATTGTCGAAGGTCCTACATTGCGGATCTACAATTGTGTGGAAATGGAAGTGCGAGACTGCAACGGATTCAAGCTTGTTTTCTCTCAAGGCTAGGCAGCCGTCGCCGACTGCGTCCCGAAGATCTTTGACAATCTCTCGATCGTCGTATGGAGATTTTCCAGCGATGTTGCGTACGAGAATCGCAGGAATCCCGGAGCTCCGAATCCGTCACCGTCGGTTACGACCACGTGAGCCTCGTTCAACATAAAGTCGGCTACATCGGCGGAGCTTGTGAAACGGTCGCCCAACAATCCGCGGACATCAACGAACGCGTAGAACGCACCTTCGGGCATTCCGCACTTGAACCCGTCGATCGTATTCAAAGCCGGTATCAACCAATCTCGACGCTTCTCGTATTCTGCAAGCATTCCGTTGACCGCTGCCATCGACTCAGTAGAATTCTCCATTGCCCGTGCACATGCGTACTGGACGAACGATGTCGGATGGGATGCCGAATGGCTCTGAAGCTTGGTCATCGCCTTTGACCACGTCTCGTTCGCGATTGTATACCCGATCCGCCAGCCGGTCATTGCGAATGTCTTTGAGAAACTCCCCGCAACGCAAACAAATTCTCGCAGCTCCTTTGGAAGCGTCGCCGACGTGAAAACCTCTCCCGGCGGATAGGCGAAGAAAAGGTAACACTCGTCGGTGAGCACGTAGATCTCGCGTTCTGCACAGGTCTCGATGATCTTCCGCATCTCGCTCGCCGGTATCACGCGGCCCGACGGGTTGCTTGGGGAGTTGACGATCAACATCTTCGTCTTCTCCGTGATCGCATCCTCGACCTGATCGGCCGTAAGGATAAAGTCAGTTGCCTCACTATCGATATAGACATTATTCGCTCCGCAGAACGTGACGATCTCCGGGAAGGTGACCCAGTGCGGCTTCGGGACCAGAACATCGTCGCCGGGATTCAGCAGAGTACTAGCAGCGTTGAACAACGCCTGCTTGCCGCCGCATGACGCAACAATCTCACTCGGATCGATGTCAGCCTGGAATTGGTGTTTATAAAAGTCCGCAACCGCATGCGTGAACGGCTTCATCCCGCTCGAAGCCGTGTACTTCGTCAAGCCTTTCTGTAAGCCTTCCCATGCGTATTCCTTAATGAAATCGGGGGTGTCGAAGTCGGGCTCGCCCAGCGTTAAGTCGATGACCTGGTGACCCTGTTCTCGCAAAGCTGCGGCCGCTTGCGCTGCTTTGAAAGTGGAAGACGATCTCATTGCGGCGACGTGGTTTGAAACCGGGAAGGGATGGCGCATAGAAAGATTCTAACTTAAATTGCCGGCGTACGCAGATTCTAAGTTTTGAACAATAAGCTTATGAAATGCTACTGAAGCTTCGTCCGCATTCTCGCTTCGACCGACGGCGGGATCAGACCTTCCACGCGGCCGCCGAGTAGAAAGACCTGCTTCATCAATGTCGAGGAAACGTACGAATACTCCTCATCGGCCATGAGAAATACAGTCTCGATGGTGGGTTCGAGCTTCCGGTTCATCAGTGCCATGCGTAACTCGTACTCGTAATCGCTTACGGCACGGATGCCGCGGACGATGGCGGTCGCCCCTATCCGCTTGGCAAACTCCGCCGTCAGCCCGGAGAACGAAGCGACCGTGATCCTGCATCCGTCGTGTCCGACTGACGGCAGGATCTCTTCGATCATCTCGACCCGTTCATCGACCGTGAACATCGGGTTCTTTTCGGGGTTATTGAGGATGGCGACGACGATCTCGTCGAACAGCGGCGAGCTGCGTTGGATAACGTCGAGGTGGCCGTTTGTAAGCGGATCGAACGATCCGGGGAAGATGGCTTTTCGCATCAGAAGTTCTTCGAAAACAATGTCCTGCCTTTTTCGACGGCGACTGCATGCTCTGTCGCATAAAGCGGGTTCGGCGTTAACGCGAACAGGGCTGTCAACTGCTTCTTCGCTTCCGGATCCTTCTTGGCCGCAAGGTAGGCCTCGGCAAGGTGAAGGCGAATGTTGGCGTTGTCGGGAGAGATCTCGAGTCCCTTCTCGTAGTATTCGATCGCCTTTTCGATCGTGCCACCCTTTAACGTCCGCGTCGCCATCTCGAGTTGTCCAAGCCCGTCATATGCGCTGCCGTTCTGATAATTAGGCTCGATCGCGACCGACGCTTCCATCTCTTCGCGAATATCGTCGACCGACTTGATCCCGACAGTCACCGGGCTGATCCGGGCAAGTTCGCCGAGGTTTGCTCCATACCAGAAGTGGCCGTCGGCCTTGTTCGGGTCGACCCTTGAAGCGATCTTTCCGGCGTCACGTCCTTTCTCGAAGGCTTCGATCGCGTCCTTTTCGACGGGCTCGACTTTGCCAAGGAAATAGCTGTACTTGGCGAATTTCCATTCGACCTCGTAATTCCGAAGGTCCGGGTTCCGAGCCATCCCGAGTGTCTTCACTGCTTCGCGAAGCTTCGAGATGTCCGACCGCTGGTCGAACAATGCTTCGGCCTTGGTGAGATTCTCCGAAATATTCGTCGAAGTCGTGGAAAAGTCGGAATTGTGGGATTCAACTCGCTTTGAACATCCATTAAGTAAACACAATGTAATTACAATTGCAAGAAAATTGTAATGTTTGATCGAAAATGAATGCGAGATTAGCTGGTACATGCTAATATCCTCGTTTGCAAATGCATCTGGACGTGAAAAGAACGAACCTAACCTACCACGAAAATCACGCGAAGCGAAGCGGTCAGGCCGCGGCGTTTTACGATCTTGAGGGCACGCTGGTAAGTACCAATCTCGTGCATACGCTCGCGTTCTACGCCAAACGCCAGCAGGGCTTGTGGCAGACCGCGAAGAAGAGTGCGGGCACGCTCGCGAAGCTGCCGTTCTTCGGCATCACTGACCTCTATTCGCGCAACGTCTTCAACGAGGTTTTCTTCCGCAGCTACGAAGGCTTCTCACAAGATAGGTTGCGGTATTTCTCGGAAGAGTTGTTCGAAGAAGTGCTCAAGCCCGCGATCTTTCCGGGAACTGAAGAATTGATCGCGCAGGGCAAGAAGATCGGGCAGCGTCAGGTTGTACTAACGGGTGCGCTCGATTTCACGATCCAAAAAATGATGGATTATCTCGGGATCGATGACTATGTCGCGAACAAGCTTGAATTCGTTAATGGGTATGCGACTGGCCGCGTGCTGCCGCCCGTGATGGCGTCGGCGACGAAGGCAAAGTGGATACGCGAATACGCCGAGCGTGAGAGTATCAACCTGTCCGAGAGCTACGCATATTCGGACAGCATCTCAGATCTGCCGATGTTGTCGATAGTTGGCCATCCGGTCGCGGTCTGCCCCGACTTCCGGCTCAAGCAAACCGCCCGCCAGCACGACTGGGCGGTGATCGATCTTAAATAAGCGGGGTGACTGGAACGCGGGCGTCCCGCCTGCGTGTCGAACCAAGGGAATGTTGAGAATTAACAAAGCACTTTTAGCAATAGCGATCTTCGTAGCCGCGGCAACAGCTTTCGCTCAATCGGCGGCAAAGGCTCCTGAGTCGAAACTGTTCGACGCGGGAAAGCTGATCGAGGACATTCGCACGCTTTCGGCGGATGACATGGAAGGGCGATCCGCCGACCGCCCGTCGATAACGAAAGCTCGTGAATATATAAAGAAGAGGTTTGTCGAAGTCGGACTGACGCCGACCGAGCAGTCGTTCGACATTAGAGTCCGAGGGCAGGAGGCTCCGGCGAAAGGTATAAACTTCGTTGCCACGGTCGAAGGAAAGATGAAGCCCGCGGAGTACATCGTTGTCACGGCTCACTACGATCACCTCGGCGTTCGCAACGGCGTGGTCTTTAATGGTGCCGATGACAACGCCTCGGGCACCGCGGCACTGTTCGCGCTCGCTTCGTATTTTAAGAAGCATCAGCCGGACCATTCGCTGATCTTCGTAGCACTTGATGCAGAGGAACGCGGTTTGGTCGGGGCACGATATTTCGTCGCGAATCCGCCGGTGCCGAAAGAGTCGATCATCCTGAACGTCAATATGGATATGATCTCGCGGAACGATAAGGGCGAACTTTACGCATCCGGCTCGCGTGCGTATCCGCAACTGAAGCCTGCACTCGAGAAGGTCCAGAAAACGGCACGCGTGAAACTGCTGCTCGGCCACGACGACCCTTCAACAGGCCGCGACGACTGGACCAGCCAGTCCGACCAAGCCGCCTTCCACGCCGCCAGGATCCCGTTCATCTATTTCGGCGTCGAAGATCACAAGGACTACCACAAATCGACCGACGACTTCGCCAACATCCAACCTGAGTTTTATATAAAGGCGGTGGAGACGATTCTTGAGTCGATAGTGGCCTTCGATAAAGAGTTGAAATAAGGGATCTCAGTTTAGTAAATGGCTACGTAGCTATTTTCAGATGGAGGCGCTGGCAATGACCTATACAGTGAAGGAAGCAAAGGACAAGTTAAGCAGCCTGATCAGGCTCGCCGAAAAAGGGCAGCCTCAAGTTATCAAGCGTCACGAAAAGGACGTGGCAGTTGTCCTATCGATTGAAGAATGGAAGAAGCTGGGCGGGAAAAAAAAGAGTCTTCTGGAGTTTCTTCAGGACAGTGGGTTGGAGGCGATTCTGGATGATCTGGACAACCGTCCGCAAGATCTTCCGCGGGAGATATCTTTCGACTAATGGGCTACCTGCTAGACACAAATGTGGTCTCCGAACCAGAACGGCCTAAGCCGGACGAAAATGTCCTGCAATGGCTGGACGGCATCGACTCCGACGACGTCTTTCTAAGTTCTTTGACGATCGGTGAGATCAACAAAGGTGTTGTTAAGCTCCCCGCGGGGAAGCGACGTGCGAAGATCCAGAACTGGCTCGAACAAACCCGTTATCGTTTTGCAGGTCGAATACTCCCAATGACCGAAGCTACCTTTCTGGTATGGGGAAGAGTCTATGGTGAGCTACAAAAGCAAGGAATTGTCAGGCCGATCCTGGATTCCTTCTTTGAGGCTACCGCCATCGAGCATGACCTGATCTTAGTGACGCGGAACGTGAGGAATTTCAAGGATACTCAGGTCACGATCTTAAATCCGTGGGAGGATTAGCTACCACGTAAATATGGCACTTGCACTCAGAAGAAAAACGCACGAATCGATCGTGTACATAGATAAAGATTCCGCACCGCGGATCATGCCGAATGGTGAGGATTTCATCATTGAAGACCTGCCGGTCGGGACGCGGGTGATCTACCCGAATCCGCCGATCAAGGGATTGCCGAATCGCGAGGCGGCGATCAGATATGCGGTGAATCATCCGATCGAGATGGAGCCGCTGTATGCGCTGCTTGAGCCGGGGATGCGGGTAACGATCGCGATGGACGACATCTCGCTGCCGCTGCCGCCGATGGCGACGCCTGATATGCGGCAGACGATGCTCGAGGTCGTGCTGGATATGTGCGGTGCGAACGGCGTCGATGATATTCATCTGATCATCGCGAATTCGCTTCACCGCAAGATGACGGCGTGGGAAATGAAGCGGATGGTCGGCTCTGAGATCTTCGACGAATATTATCCGGACCGCTACTACAATCATGACGCCGAGGACGACGACGGCCTTGTTACTCTCGGACACACGCGGCACAACGAACCGCTTCGCGTAAACAAACGCGCGATCGAGAGCGACCTGCTTATCTACCTGAACATCAACCTCGTCCCAATGGACGGCGGTCATAAGTCGGTCGCCGTGGGCCTTTGCGATTACGAATCTCTTCGTGCTCACCACGAGCCGCAGACGATCCGCGATTCGCATTCCTATATGGACCCGCCGGCGTCCGAGCTGAATCACAAGGTGATCCGGCTCGGGAAATTGGTCGATGAGCAGTGCAAGGTATTCCACATCGAGACCGCTCTGAACAACAAGATGTTCTCTGACGGCTACGACATCCTGACGCGAAACGAGGACGAGTTTTCGTTCATGGACCGGATGAAGTGGGAGGCGATGAAGCGGACATTCTCAAAGATGCCGCGAGCCGCTCGGCGCAAGATGCTGCACGCCATTCCTGCGCAGTACGAATTGATAGGCTGCTACGCGGGCAAGACCGAACCCGTCCACGACAAGATCCTCGAACTCAATTACCGGCAGTACGAGATCCCGGTTAAAGGCCAGTGCGACATCCTGATCTCCGGCATTCCCGACATCTCGCCGTACAACGTCTATTCGGCGTTGAATCCGCTGCTCGTACAAGTGATGGCGCTGGGCTATCACTTCAATATGTACCGGAACAAGCCGCTGCTGAGAAAGGGCGGCGTGATGATCATCACGCATCCGTGCTTTGACGAGTTCGACCACAATTTCCACCCGTCGTACATCGAGTTTTTCCATCGGCTGCTGCCCGAATCGCGCGACGCGTTCTATCTCCGCGAGAAATACGAACGCGAATTTGCGTCAAACCCCGCATACGTCGAGATGTATCGCCGCGGCAACGCATATCACGGAGCTCATCCGTTCTTTATGTGGTACTGGGGCGAGAACGGCCGCCAGCACGTCGGCAAGGTGATCGTTGCGGGCGCTGAGAACGCTCACGTCCCCGAAATGCTCGGCTGGGAACGTGCCGACAACCTGACCGAAGCCATAGCCATGGGCCGCTCCTACATGGGCCGCAACGCCGAGATAACAATGCTCCACCAGCCGATCATCGGGCTGTGTAATGTGAGTGATTAGTATTTCAGGTTCAAATCAGGATGTTACGACGAACATAAGCTTGAGGATCAGCGCATGAAGATTGTAATTACTGTTGTAGCTTTTTGTATATTCTTGGGAACTTTAGAAGCTCATTCACAAAGAAGAACGACCTCCCAACCCAAGCGAGCGGTCGGGTCGAAGGCCGTGACTGTCCATTCGAAGTTCGATCTGAAACCGTTCGACACTGCTACACAGACTTTGGCTTCGCAATATTCCGGCCATGACCCCGAGGCAATATTTGAAGCCTTGATCGCAAGAAAAGACACTGCCATCAAGAGCGAGTACGAAACCACGGAACAATTTCGCCGACGCATGCTTCAACTCGACAATGTTTCGCTTGTCGGGGGGCTCACAACGAAGAGTATTTTTGCGTTTAGCACGAAGGGGATTGAGACTTCCTACGACGCCGATACACAGAATCTAGGTGTTTTCGTAGAGTTGAAGAACGTGGTTGAAGGCGGACTGACGCCGTTGACTGAATACGAAACGCGGCGTAGCGTTAAGAGTCCTAACCGAGCAGTAGAGATCTTGGACCGATTGGCGAGTCGAAAGTATATTGCAACAAATGCCTTTGTCGTCAAGGCGCAGGTTCAAGAAATTGAAAGCGACAATTTTCTCCTCGAGATAATCAATTGGTCGGCGTTTAATCCGACGGCATTTGTGCCAGAGAGCTTCAGGGCGCTATATGAGGAAAGTATGAGGGGAGGAAATGCTGCGTTGATTAGCTCTGCAAATACTCTATGGAGAAAAGACGCATTTCATCTCTCGTTAAAGGCTAACCCAAGCGAAGCTAGGAAGATCCGGAACAACCTTAGAGTTCTCTTTGTCGGCGAGATCAGGGAACCATTCGTCGCGGCTAGTAGTCAGGAGACAAAGGCGACTGTTACAAAACCGACTGCCTTCAAAAATCGGCACTATTATCTGAAAGTCAACCTTTCGGAAATATGGGTCTACGACTTTACAACCGGGACCGTTTACGAGCGACTCAAGAATACCTCAGCCGTTTCGGCGAATTCCGAAGAGTTGACAGTCTCAAGGGCAGACGTTGAAGCCTTCCGAAAAAGCGCCAAAGAAAATCAGATCGAAATGGAGGTTGCGATTCTGATTGCTGACCTTGAGCAGACGATAGCGAAGTTCGCGGCGGACGACTACAAACTAGTTACGGTCAGCAACGCGAAGGGACTCCTTGATGATGCTACGAGGCTAAACAAGGGTTTAAGTGAGCTTGAGACTCGCCTATCAGAAGGAGCCGTGAAGGAGAACTTGAAGGCGGCTACTCTGATGATCAATATCGCATCAGCTCTTTTGATCGAAGCAGGAGGTACAAGAGTTCTCTCGGACCAGGTCCGATCAGACATCCTAAACTCTCGTGACCTGGCAAAGATGCCCGTGGCTGAGCGGCCGAAAATTGTGATGGCAGGGGCATCGAGACTTTGGGCCGCGTTTCAGAAGGCTCTTGCTCAAGTTGGACAGTAGTTATGAAACTTTCACCAACAGAAATATTTAAGGGCAAGAACATCTTCTTCATCGGCGGGACGGGTTTCGTCGCGAAGGTGACGTTGTCGATGCTGCTGCAAGTTTGCAACGCG
>DAIOWA010000072.1:0-2827 GCA_036758705.1 Pyrinomonadaceae bacterium
TGGCGAGTTCCGCCTTAAGGCCAAATAGGATGATTTCCGGATGAGCGTAATTTTCGAACAGGCCGATCGAGTAGGTAAATCCTGGCCCCTGACTGTCGTCGTGAACGTGGATAAGATGAAGTCCGTGCTTCCTGATGTCGTCAAGCGCTTTTTGTTCGGCCTCGTCTTTGGCTTCCCTCATTGAGATTCTTATTCTTCGGTGCAGTAGATAAGTATGCCGCACACATCATTCTCAAAGGCGTGGCTAACGTTTGATGGCGTGTTTTTCTTCAAGTAGTTCGAGGACCTTCTCGTCGCGCCTTAACCGTTTTTCGGCATTAGGTAGAAACACGTTCTTAACCCAATCTCGATGTGGCGGCTGTACTTCGCCATCCTTTATCTTATCCACAAACAGAGGACTGAATCCTTGCCAATTAGCATGCTTGCCAGACTCTAGATATTCCGTCGCACGAACGATTGCCTGTTGGCGGTGCTTGATCCTTTCACAAACCGCTTTCCTTTTCGAATCGAACTCCATTTTGATTCTCCTCAGCAACCTGCGACAAGCTCAATTTATCCACGCATCGCCGTCAAGATCTCGTTGACGACGTTCTTGGCGTCGCCGAAAAGCACTGTCACTTCTCGTCTTCGAACTGGCTAATGTGATATGAGCCATCGGGAAAACTGGCGATCACTTGTAGTCGGCCTCCGAGTGCCGAGATGAATTCGCGCAGGGTGGAGATATGCATATCGGAACGGCGCTCAAATCGTGAGATCGCGGCCTGTTTCTTCTTCATCAACTGGGCAAGTTCTTCCTGACTGACGCCGAGAGCACTTCGCAACTCGGTCAAACGAATTTCACTCCTCATTTCATCAGCCATTTTCTTCGAAAGCTGTCTAGCCTCAGGCGACATTCTGTCACGCAATATTTTGAACGGTTTAGCCATCTATCAAGCCCTCCTTTTTCAATACCTTAAGATGTTCGTCGTACAAAGTGTCAGCAACTGGAACAAATTGCTCATACCACCGATCATTGCCTGTTTTGTCACCGCCGATAAGCAATATCGCCATTCTTCTAGGGTCGAATGCATAAAGAACACGAAGCGGTCGTCCTTTATGCTGGACACGCAGTTCTCTCATCTGCGAGTGCCTTGATCCGCGAATATCCGACGAATATGGATAGCCGAGCGCAATCCCGAATTCTTCTAATATTTCGACGCAGGAGTCAACCGACATTTGTTCCTGTTCGTTCAAATCATCCCACCAGTTTTCAAACTCGTCGGTGTACTCGACGTCACAAGGCATAGTATTCCATTGATGTAATATTTAGTCAATAAATTTAGAGCCTACGCCCGCATTGCGGTCAGGATCTCATCGACAACTTTCTTCGCGTCGCCGAAGAGCATTAGGGTGTTTTCCATGTAGAAGAGGGGGTTGTCGACTCCGGCGTAGCCGCTGGCCATGCCGCGTTTCATTACGATGGTGTCGCGGGCTTCCCAGACGTGGAGGACGGGCATGCCGGCGATGGGTGACGCGGGATCGTCGAGGGCGGAGGGGTTGACGATGTCGTTGGCACCGATCACCCACGATACGTCGGTCGATGGGAATTCGTGGTTGATCTCTTCCATCTCGAATACGATGTCGTAAGGGATGTTGGCCTCGGCGAGGAGCACGTTCATATGTCCGGGCAAGCGGCCAGCGACCGGGTGGATGGCGAACTTGACCTCAGTGCCGCCTTCTTTGAGGATCTTAACGACCTCGGCGAGCGAATGTTGGGCCTGAGCGACGGCGAGTCCGTAGCCGGGGACGATGATGACCTTTTTCGCGGCCTGCAGTTTCTCGGCAGTGCTGGCGGCATCTATCGAATGTACTTCGCCTGCAGGTGCCGATCCGGGAGCGGCTGCAGTTCCGCTCTCCGTACCGAATCCGCCGAGCATCACGCTGACAAATGAGCGGTTCATTCCCTTGCACATTATGTAGCTGAGGATCGCACCGCTGGAGCCGACCAACGCTCCGGTGATGATGAGCAGATCGTTCGACAGCATAAAGCCCGCCGCCGCCGCCGCCCAGCCCGAATAGCTGTTGAGCATCGAGACAACCACCGGCATATCTGCTCCGCCGATCGCCATGATGAAGTGAACCCCGAGAACGCCGGTCAGGACCGCCGCCGCGATCAGATACGGATTCCCTGTCACGCCCGCTGCCAACGCGAACAGCACGCCGAGCACGATCGTGCCGATCAGCATCGCGAGGTTGATGAAATGCCGTCCCGGAAGCATAAACGGCTTGCCGCCGATCGATCCTCGCAGCTTAAGAAACGCGATGACCGATCCGGTGAACGTGATCGAACCGATGCAGACGCCGATGAAGATCTCGATGTGGTGGATCAGCAGTTCGTTCTGCGGTACGTGCGATTCGCCGAGGTACGTGCCGAAGCCTACGAGCACCGCCGCGAGCCCTACGAAGCTGTGCAGTATCGCGACGAGCTCAGGCATCGAGGTCATCTGGACGCGTGACGCGAGTGTTGCTCCGATCAATGCTCCGACGATCAGCACGCCGCCCAAGATCGGCCAGCCGCTCGGGCTCATCGCCGCCGCCGTCGCCGCCAACGCGATCAGCATCCCAATAATGCCGTACCAGTTCCCGCGACGTGCGGTCTCCTGCCGCGACAACCCGCCGAGGCTTAAGATAAACAACGCACTCGCGGCGATGTATGCAATGGTAATCAAAGACTGTTGCATAATGCAGAAGCCCGCGCGTTAGCAAGGGCTTAACATCCAAGTTCGGTCAGAATGCAGAAGCCCGCGTGTTAGCAAAGGCTTAACATCCAAGTTCGGTCAGAATGCAG
>DAIOWA010000072.1:2927-8930 GCA_036758705.1 Pyrinomonadaceae bacterium
CCGCGTGTTAGCAAGGGCTTAACATCCAAGTTCGGTCAGACTGCAGAAGCCCGCGTGTTAGCAAAGGCTTAACATCCAAGTTCGGTCAGAATGCAGAAGCCCGCGTGTTAGCAAGGGCTTAACATCCAAGTTCGGTCAGACTGCAGAAGCCCGCGCGTTAGCAAGGGCTTAACATCCAAGTTCGGTCAATCTCGAAACTCAAATGGAATATCTTCCTGACAATATTTCACGTAATCAACCGCTGCCTCAACGTGCCGCGGCTTCCAAAGATAACGAGTACTCGCTCCACGCGACCAAACCTTTTCGTCGGAGCCGCAAAGGCGCTCGTCCCTCAAGCGTCGGGTCGCATAGGCTTTGAGTTCATTGACGATCTTCTCCGGCTCCACAGCGGCAGAAACCACGACGTGACCATGATCAGTTCGCACGTTCAGCGCTCGGAGGGAATATTGTCTAAATTCACAAACTTCCTTAATGGCCACCTCGACACACATTCGTTGCCGCTCGTCTAGCACGCACGGAGCATGTCTGCGACTATCTTGCATGACATCAACCAACGGAACGCTCGGTGTCACCTTCGGCCCGCCATAGCGGTTGTTACCATTTCTTCTTACCGAGGTTCTTGCGTCCCCATGTAACCAAGTTCCGTACGTGCGGAAGGTCAACAGGTAAGCAATTGGAAATGGATTCTCTTCGTAAACTTCGAATCCGTAATCATCAAGCATTTTGTTGGGCGTAAAGACTCCTACATCCCGTATCTCAAAGTTGCGCGTTAAGCCCTTGCTCACGCGCGGGCTTCTGCATTCCGTCCGTTTCATGCAGCTAGCGGCTCTTCCATCAAACGTCGTTCACGGTCGGCAGCAAAGGCGATCGCGGCCTTGAGGTCGTCTTTCGTCAGATCCGGGAAATCGGCAAGGATCTCTTCTTCTGTCATCTCCGAAGCAAGATACTCAAGAACTTCGTACACCGTGATCCGCAGTCCGCGAATGCATGGCTTCCTCCGCGTTTGTTCGGCTCGATCGTGATGTAATTCCGGTAATCCATAGACTTTATCTCAGAACTCCCCTTGGGTGTGCCATCGTATCTCAAAACTACTTCCTAAACATCGCCAGCATTCGATTTGTTACCAAAAAGCCGCCGGCGATGTTGATCGTCGCAATGAGGACGGCGATGGCTCCGAGGATCGTGGTGACGTTTAGGGTGCCCGAGAGTTGCAGCATTCCGCCGACGAGGATGATGCCGCTGATCGCGTTGGTGACGGACATCAGGGGCGTGTGGAGAGCCGGTTTGACGTTCCACACGACCTGAAAGCCGACGAACACCGCAAGCATGAATACCGTGAAATGCGACAGTTTTGAATCGGGCACGTAGAAGCCGATCAGGAGCAGGGCGAGTCCGAGTCCGACGAGCACAAGCGGGTTAATGCCCTTGCCGTCGTCGGCTCCGTGGCCAGCGTTGGCGGCTTTTGCGATCGCGACCGGCTCTTTGGCGTGTCCACCCGGTTCTGGCGGAGGCGGAAGCTCTTTCACCGGTGCGGGCCAGAGCATTTTGCCATGGTCGAGGACGATCGCTCCGCGTATGACTTCGTTTTCGAGGTCGATGTTCAGAGTAGGACCGCGGACGCCTTCGTCCGCGTGTGTCGCGGTCTCGGGTCCACTCGCGGACGAAGGCGTCCGCGGTCCGCTGAGTTCTTCGAGGAACGCGGTGACGCAGGCTCCGTAGAGCTGCGACGACATCGACGCCATTCGCGATGGCAGATCAGTGTAGCCGATGATGGTGACGCCTTTGTGGTGGACGACGTGGCCGGGTTCGGTCAGGGCGCAGTTGCCGCCTTGCTCGGCGGCGAGATCGACGATCACGGAACCAGGCTTCATCGACTCGACCATGCCTTGGGTGATCAGTTTCGGAGCAGGCTTGCCGGGGATGAGAGCGGTCGTAACGATGATGTCGACCTGCATTGCCTGTGCAGCAAACAACGCCATCTCAGCCTTGAGAAAGTCGTCCGACATCTGCTTGGCGTATCCGCCTTTGCCCTCGCCTTCTTCCTTGATGTCGAGTTCGAGAAATTCGGCCCCCATCGACGCGACCTGATCTTTTGTGGCCGAACGCGGGTCGAACGCACGGACGATCGCTCCCAAACCTTTAGCGGCACCGATGGCGGAAAGTCCGGCGACACCGGCTCCGATGACAAGAACCTTAGCCGGATCGATCTTGCCTGCTGCGGTAATTTGACCGGTGAAGAACCTAGGAAAATGATTCGCAGCTTCGATAACAGCTCGATATCCGGCAATGTTCGCCATCGCGGATAGCGTGTCCATTTTCTGGGCACGGGTGATACGCGGGACGCTGTCCATCGCAAAGACGGTCGCGTTTTTCTTGGCGAGCTTATCGACGACCTCGCGGTTCTGCCCCGGCCATACGAAACCAACGAGCCAACCGTTCTCGCGGATCAGATCGGTCTCGTTACTCTCAGGCGGGCGAACCTTCATCACCACATCGGACGCTGACCAAAGACTCGCTGCATCCTTCAAAACGCTCGCACCGGCTTCCTTATACTCGGCGTCGGTCGCGTTTATGGTCGCACCGGCACCTGATTCGATCGCTACGTCGAAGCCGAGTTTCTTGAGTTTTAGTACAGTTTGAGGTGTCGCGGCCACCCGTTTTTCGCCCGGATGTACCTCTTTAGGGATTCCGATTGTGGTCATAAGTTGCAACTACTATAAGGCAGGCGCACTTCGACTGTAAATCTAAGGGATCAATTGATTTGAGGAAACGGATCGGCCCGGTTCGATCAAAGAGCCTGAACCGTGATCATTACCGACGGATTGTCGCCCGTCGTCTTAACGTACGACACCCAAAAGCCTTTGTCCTCAACCCGGACCATCTTGTACATTCCGCCGTCCGCACGAGGTTCGATCGTCTCGCCGATCACGTCTACCGGCTTAGGAGCCGTGTCGAGCTTTCCGGAGTAGGTGATGACAAGGGCCTTTACCTTCTTGGCATCGTCGTAGAAAACTCTGACCGTTTCGTCGTCCGATAGCTCGAAATCATCTTCGCCGGCAGATTCGTCCTTCGGTTTGCCGAGTTTTTGATGAACCTGATCTCGCTCAGTACCGACAAAAACACCGCGATAGTCCTTGATGAGGGTATTGATCTGGGCCTGAGCGACCAGGGCGGTAAGAAGCAGGATCGCGACCGGGCCGATCGGGGTTAGCCTTCGCATAGACATATGTCCTCCATATTTGGACCGTCTCTGCCCGCGAAGCTGCTCCATCTGAAAACAACTTCAGGCGGTCGTTCGAATTAAAATTCAAATTGATGAACCAGTCTGATTCTACGATGAATAGGCAACTCGGACAAGTCTCATCGAGTTTCGAGGATACGCTTCATCGACGCTAAGCCATCTTCGAAATCCTTGCCGACCGCGGCATCAAGGTTCATCACGAGGGGGAAAAGGTTAAAAGGACGCGGCATCGATCCGGTAAATCCCCACTTCACTTTTGTCTGGTTCGCTCCGGCGTCTTCCATGGTCAAGTAGGCATCGGAATTTGATTCCATCGGCTCTTTGAATCTGAGCTGCGTGTCGATCCTCTCGTTCGGGACGATCCGCTTGATCTCCTGCTCGCCAGATCCGACATCGGGATTCTGACTGACCCATTTCGAGGTGAATCCGACGGTGCCATCGGTCCCAGTAAACTCCTGATTCATCGCCGGATCTCGCTTGAACCACGGCCCCCAATCGTTTTGATTTTTGAGGATGCTTGCGTACTCGAATACTTCCGCTCGGGGCTTGTTGATAACGACCTCGCGTTCGACCGCGAAATCGGTCGGGGCTAGGGCAGCGGCAAGGGCAACGACAGCTATCAGCAGAACGATGAGTACGCCGACTCCGATCAGGATCTTCTTGAACATAAAGTTCGTCTCCTAAGGATTTGGTGACGGAACTATAGCAGAAAACCTGGGTTATGCGGGAAGTTTCATCAACGCCAGTCTTTCGACGACCTCACCGTTCTCAATGTGTTTTTCGATGATCTCGGCAACGTCATCAGCCATCACCTGGCCGTAAAGAGTGCCGTCGGGATAAACCATCACCGCGGTCCCTACCGAGCAGAATCCGATGGAGCCGCAGTCAGTGAGAAGCACTTCGCCAACCGGATTGCGTCCTTTCGACTCTTTTCCCTGCCGCAGGCCCTTTTCTTCAAGGATCCGGGTGAATTCGGCCTTCACGTCCGCCGATCCGACGGCCGCACACGATTTGCCGTTGCATACGAAAACCTGCCGTTTGATCGGAGCTTTGATCATCGGTGCGAGCTTTTCGAGTTGCCCTTGATCGGTAATGAACTTGGGTTGAGCCATTGTAAGTTGTCTGTTACGCCCTTACTAACGTGCGGGCTTCTGCATTTGGTCTATTTTGCCACGAACGCGTCCCTAATTGCATCGAAGAACTTTCGGTTTATGTTAGAATTGAACGTTTGAGCGCGAGTATTTTCACGCTATAAATGGCAACAGGGATCATCATTCACATCACGGTCGGCGGTGAAAAGCGGACCGAGTTTTTCTCGGAAGAAAGGATACGAATTGGCTCCGATGAAACTTGTGATCTTCAGATCGAGACAACCTTGGTGGACGCTCCAAGCGTATGGCTCGAACTGGAGAACACCGATGGTGTGTTCCGCGTAGTAAATTTTGCTCCTTCCCTTTTATTTCAGATAAACGAAAAGCCGATCCGCCGGTTTATCGCGGTTTCCGACGGAGACGTGATCCACTCGGACGGAAGCGAAGTGTCGTTCTCCTTCTTCGCACTCGCCGGCCGCGGATCGATGATAAAGACGAACCGCGAACCTCGGCACGTCGCGCAGTTTATCGAAGAAGCCGCTCTGGATGCGGCCGGTTCGCCGCAGCGTGACGAGGCGAAAGCGTTTCTCCGTGAGTTCGTCCGTGAGCTTTCTCGCGAGATCTCTTGGACTACCAAACTGATAACGCTGGTACTTGCGGTCGGCTTTATAACAGGAGTGCTCTATCTCGGCTGGGCGGTAAACGACGAGCTTCGGCGAAGTCGTGAACAAGCCGCGCAGCAGGCGGAACTGATTCAGCGGCTCGGAGGCCAACTGGGCGACGCGACAGATCAACTCGGATCGTTGGAGCAGACGAACAAAGAGCTGATCCGCGCTAAGTTCCTCGCCGAGAATATCAGGGGCGATTATGGTAACGGCGTTTGCCTGATCCTCGGAGTTTACGATCTGGTCGATCGATCGACCGGCCGCGTGCTGCGATATGGGAACGTGCAAGCTCAGGCGAATCCGTACGAACCGCAGCCTGCTGAAGACGGATCGCAGCAGCCGACGTCGACCGGCGTCGGACTGACGACCGAGGGCAATGGCAGTCCGGTCGAGTACGATTTTATTGGTACCGGATTTCACGTCGGCGGCGGATATATCGTCACAAATAAGCACGTCGTCCAACCGTGGACCGAAGACGACCTCGTCAAGACGATGATGCGCGACAACAACGGCCGCGCGCGGATCAAGCGTCTTGTCATTTACTTTCCCGGCTATCCGCAGCCGTACTCAATTAAGGTCAGTCAGCTTGGAACTCGTGAAGACCTCGCCGTCGCCACATTTGACGCCGCTCTTATCCCGGAAGGCCTGCCTGTATTGCCGCTTGAGGTCGATGGCAAGGTCGCAACGGTCGGGCAAACTGTCGTGACCATGGGCTACCCGAGCGGCCCCGATCGCTTGCTCGCGATGGTCGATGACGCCGAGGCAAAGTCGATAAATCAGCGGTTTGGCAATTCACGGCAGAACCTGATCAATTTTCTCGCACAATCGAAGAAGATCGTTCCGCTTACGACTCAGGGAGCCATTACCGATCTCGACACACGTCGGATCGTGCACGATGCGAAGACCGCCGAAGGTGGATCTGGTGCGCCTTTGTTCGGCCAGACTGGTAAGGTGATCGGCATCAACTTTGGCGTGTTTACAGAAAACACGGCGGCGAATATGGCGA
>DAIOWA010000073.1:0-8874 GCA_036758705.1 Pyrinomonadaceae bacterium
TATAACTGTGGGTTAGAAACGATGTTGCTTCAGAGAATATCTCGACGGTCTGAATGTGTTCGGGTTCATCCTTGTGAAGCAGGCACAAGAATCCGGACGTATCGAGGCAGCATCAATTCTCATCCTCGTGATCATTCCCATATTCACGAGCCAAGTCGGCATCGATACTCTCATTGTCCGCACCTGTCGGATGCCCTAGGCTAACCGAGCCAAATAGTTCGCGAAGGCCGCCGCCATTGCCGTTCGGCTTCGCCTTGGATTCCTTCGTGCGATCGCTGGTGATCTCTTCGAGAATAAGCGTAGCAAGCTCCAGCCGCTGGCCTTCGCCTAGCGGTCGGATCGTTTGCGTATATATCTCCCTAACGGTCTGCATCGCCTGTTCCTTTGGATGCGTCGTTCACGCATTGTTGCGTTAATTATACACGACTTTTCAACCTCATCCGCGCTCATCTACGGTTAGATATTCGCGTTCTTTCGCGTAATTCGCAGTAAAAATTCCTACGTAAATTGACACGAAGCTACGAACCGCAATATCCTCACCGAACCTATGATCGCACACGGAGTGACGCCGATATTGAACGTTTCGAACTTCGCCGAGAGCATCGCGTGGTTTGAGAGGCTGGGGTGGAAAAAGCTCTGGGATTGGGGCGAGCCGCCGGGATTTGGAGCGGTCAAAAGCGGCAGCGTCGAGATCTTCCTCTGTCACGACGGACAAGGCGGACGCGGCAAAGGCACCAACACCGAAACCTTCACCTCAGACGACAACGACAAAGGCGTTTGGATGTCCATCTGGGTAGACGACGTCGACTCCATCTATCAGCACTGCCTAGCCAACAACATCGAAGTCACAATGCCGCCCACCGACGAACCCTGGCAAGTCCGCGAACTCCACATCCGCCACCCCGACGGCCACGTCTTCCGAATCAGCAAGGGCATCGAGTGTGAAGAGGAGAACTAGGTCATTGGGGGTAAGCCGCTGGCCTCGATTTCGATTACTTTGACTCGCTCCTAAATCGGATCTCAGACTCGTAGCCAGTACGTTTCTTGTTGTTGATGAAGAGGTTCTTGAGTTTCCAGATTGCTGGAATGGTGACCTCACGAACCTCGTAACGTAGGGGCGTCCTCGCACTGAACTTTACGAAGTCTTTTGACATCAATTTATACTCGGAGTCTAGCTTATCCTCAGGCAAGAGGATATAGGCCAAAAGTTTATCGTTTAGTCTGGCAAACACATGCAAACCGATTCCGTGACCACGTCGAACACCAACGTCGTACAGACGGCGCGCAGCTTCGCGGTTTGATTCCGGATCGGGTACATAGCAGTCGATCTCACTGGGCTTGATGATCAAGTCGTCAGCAAATACCCAAAGAAGAGTGCCAGGGTATTTGTTGTTGACCAGAAATTCACGAAATATCTCTTCTGCCTCGTCGAACCCGGTTTCGGGTAATCTCGCAGTCTTCGGATTGGTCGCCAGAAGGAAGCTCTGGCAATGCTCCTTCACGGTCCGGTCGAACTCTGCCTGCTCGACGTAGAAATGGTCCTTCTTTCCTGTCTGTCTGAAAAATCCGCGCGAGTACAGCATTTCGTCGATCTCGTACCATCCGGAAAGTTCGTCCCGCAGATTGGCATCAGTCATTAGGCGATAAATTCTCCCCGAACCCTCCTCAGGGTCTGCTCGCCCTTCGAGAATGTCTGATGCTAGGGAACGCGCATGTTCCAGAAGGTATTCGTACTGAGAGATATTGTCCCAGCCGAGTTCAACTAGTGCCTTTCGTTCGATGTCTTCGGAAATCGATGGCCAGTCGTTAGGTATAGTTGCCGCCAGCATCCGAAGATGTTTGGAATCGAAACCGGCCTCGAGCACCATGACCGCCCACTCGTTGACGTCGTACTTCGGGAAATGCCGTTCTGCAAGAAGTCGGGCTGTGTGTGAATCGACGGGAGACATTGGAATAAGTTAGCGCGGAATGTGAGTACGAGACCACTCGAACGATGAACTTATGTCAGTACCACCCGCGGTAGCGGGTGGTTCAAGCTAATGACTCGACAGTGCTGCCGCTGAACCGTAGTGGATACTGACATAAGCACAGATTCTTATCAGCTCTTATTCATCCGATTCTTCTTGTTCTGTGGTTCAAAACACTGTCACCACTGAACAAGAAGAACGGGAACGAACAAAACTGAGTCAGCAATGTTGAATTCAAGAATGATCTGTGAATCGCCCGACTCTTCTCTTTAATGCGAGACATCGTTTACAATGCACAACAATATGAAGCTGTTTATCTCGATCGTAATTTTCGCGGCAGCAACGTGTTCGGCATATGCTCAGCAGTATAAGAAGGGAAGCGTTGAGGAGCAGCTCGTGCAGCTTGATCAGGCCTGGACGCGGGCCGAGTTAAAGGGCGACAAGAAGGCCGCGGGTGCTCTCGTGGCGGAAGATTACGTCGGGACTACACAGCGCGGCGAGATACAGAACAAGGCCGAGTATATCGCCGGAATCACGCCGAACTCCGACATGGTCAAGGCCGACGATTACAAGATCACCATCCACGGCAACATCGCCATAATGACGCATCGCTCCACCGTCGAAGGCGTCCGCAACATCCAGTTTCGCTCGACCCACGTCTGGATGAAGCGCGGCGGCAAATGGCTCATCATCGCCCACCACGGCAGCCAGGTCACGCCGGAGATCGAGTGATCTGATCTTGTGTTGCTCGGAGCATCAGCCATTCTTCTTAGTAGGAAGCATGAAGGATGCTCTTTTGTGCGGTGCGAAACTCCGGCTAGGACACACTCCCTAACGGTCGTGTTTCTGCCTTGTGGCGGAGATCGATGCGCTTTTTGTAGGTTAACTGGCGCCAGACCCACTCCAGCGGACCGAATTTGAAATAGCCGAGCCAGAGTGAGCTGGCTACGATCTGAAAGGCAAAGATCGCGAGGGCGGTGAGCGTGGCGTAGAGGGCTCCGAATTGGCCGAAGAGGCCGAAGCCGTATCCATAAAAGATGATCACGCAGATGACGGTCTGCATTATGTAGTTGGTGAGAGCCATGCGGCCGACGGGGGCGAAGATCGATAGTACTTTCTTCCACGACGGCCACATCAATGCAACGAGGGCCGCCATGGCGATCGCCAATGCGGGCACGCCGAACGCGTATCCGATCACGCCGACGATACCGGCGAATGTCGGTGGGAACGGTGATTCGTTACCGGCAAAATATGCGAAGATCGTGTTGCCGATCAGGCCGAGAATGAGCGAATAGAT
Source organism: Pyrinomonadaceae bacterium (assembly GCA_036758705.1). Taxonomy (GTDB): domain Bacteria; phylum Acidobacteriota; class Blastocatellia; order Pyrinomonadales; family Pyrinomonadaceae; genus OLB17. The sequence goes on from DAIOWA010000073.1 coordinate 3,265, forward strand.
GAATGTTTTCCTGACAACTAGCCGGTTTGTATCGAGGTCGTGAAAGAGGCGGCGGCGGTAAGCGTAGAGGCCGACCAGGAACATCGCGAGTATCTTCGGCAGACGCATTCCGATGATCAGACCGGCGTATCGCCCGACAATGTATTCGAGATTGTAGCCGGTCATTATCGAAAGGAAATTCCCTTGCGTGACCTGTGCGACTGCGCTTGGCCATCGGTCCGCAATACTCGATTCCATCGCCGCGACCGAATCGGCAGGAACGAAGGCATTGAAGAGAACGACGAGCAGCGTGTAGGTCAGGATCGGGATCACCATCAGCCAGAACGCCCACTTGAGAAGCGATGCGTCGGACTTGCGTCGGAAGAGGATCAGGATGAATCCCATCAGGGCGTAGATGCTGAGGATGTCGCCGGCCCACAACAGATACGCGTGGAGCAGGCCAATCACTAGCAGCCAGAAGAGTCGACGCTTGAAGACCGACGCCTTCACATCGCCGCGTTCCTCGGCACGCGCGATTTGCAGGGCGAATCCGAAGCCGAAGAGCAGCGAGAAGATCGAATAGAATTTTCCTTCGATAAAGAAGTGGACGAGAAAATTCGTTATCTGGTCGGCGATGGGGGCCGCGGCCGCGAGTGTTGGCGGCATCATTCCGTATCCCGCAAACCACTGCATGTTGCCGATCAATATCCCGCCAACCGCCAACCCGCGCAGAACATCCACCACGTCAATGCGTTCTCCCTGAGTGATCGGCCCGATCGAGCTTGCTGACATATTCGTCTCCGCGTTTTTCGAGTTGGGTTCGTCGAACTTCAGTACGAGTAACGGAATCGATGTGGGAAAAGTTCGGTCGATCCCAAAGAAAGTTTCAGAGATGGCCTCTAGTAACACGCCCGATGGGCACGCTCGTTAACACTCGCGTTTCTGCCCTGGCGATTCAAACCTTTGGAAGTTTTCGCGCATCAGAGGGAATAGATGAGATAAAATTTTGAGCACGAGGTCTTTATGAAGTTATCAAGAGCGTTGGCGGGAGTTTCGTTTCTGGGTGCGTTGGCGTTCGGGATGGGGACTGCGGGACTTTTCGCGGCGGATGTCGAGGCCGAATCGCCGAAGGTGACTGTCACATACAGGCTCACTCCGATGCCGGCTCGCGTTGATCCGCCGGTATACGTATCCGCCGAAGATCTTGTCGGGGTGTGGCGAGGAACTTGGGACCACGCTGGCGTGCCGTGTACGCTCGAGATAACGAGAGTAGAAGGGAACAGGTTCTACGGTTTCCTTAAGGAACGTGAGGCTGAGGTTGGTTTTATCGGGACGATCGATGAAGGCGACAGACGTGTGTTCTTTCACGAGACAAAGGTGATCGCGCTCGGAGCTTACGGCGAGTGGTCGCTCGGGACCAACAGTGGTGCCTTCTCGTCGGACGGCAACACGCTGAGTGGCACCGGGATCGACAAGTGGGGCACTTATAACTGGAATCTGAAAAAGGAATAACTGGCACATCCTTGCGGTGTAAGATCAAAATAGAAGAGGCTGTCTTTTCAGACAGCCCCTTTTTATGCCCATTAAAATTCAAAGACTCATTGCTGAGCTTCGAAGTTGAGGTCGGCGATCGCGTTATTCACGCTTAGGACCTGCGGCGTGTAAGTGTACCGTCGGGATGCGATCTGGAAGGTGTACATCGCGTCGATGGGAAGTCCGGTGAACTTGTAATAGCCCAAGGTATTTGTCACCGCCCTGTGCGTAACACCGGTCGGGTCCGTTGTGGACACAATCTCGCCGGAAGCACCTCGGCCACGGGCCACAACACGCCCGCTGACCGTCACGGTGACGGCAAAGGGACTTAGCTCACCAACCAACGTTGTGAACGGCGTCTCGACAACTCCGCTTGCCGAGATAGCGTCGATCTGCCATCCGGCACCGCCAAAGCTGTTGTCACTGCCTGCACGGAAACGGAATTGAACGGTGGATCCAGCAGCGATCGCCCGCGTCAGAGACGAGTGGATCGTGCCCGAACTGTTCCGGACAAAGCCGCTTCGACCAGCAAGCGGGTTTGCATTACCGGAGTACGCTATGATCGTACCGTTGTAGGCAGAGCTGTCAATGTCTGTGAATGCACCTCCATTGACACTCACCTCTACAACGCCGCCGTCGTAATTGCCCCCACCGTCGAATTCGAATCCATAGCTATGGTCGAACTGAAGGTTGAACGAGCCGCTGCCATCGACCGTCATCACAGGTGATGTCAGTATCTGATCGGACGGTCCATTTACATCTGGGGCAAACCACACATGGTTAAGGCTGCCGACAGCCAGCCGCTGCCACTTTGCTGAAGTATCCGTTACAAGTCCCGGATTGCTTGCGATCGTCCATAAATTCGGTTTTGCCTCGACCGAGTCCGTTGCCGATGTGGCGGCTAGTTCGTCGGCGTTGGTATAGGCCGTGAACGCTATCGGGACCGGAGCAGCTTCAAGCGGATTACCCGGATCATCGAGAGTGATGTTGAAGGTCGATGTTCGCAGAGCGGTTCCCATGTATCCGGCATCAACATCGATCGATACCGTTACGGGAACTTGCGGCTGCAGCGTCGGGATATTGATCGAGTTTCCGGCCGGGAAACTGATCCTTGGGTCAGTACTTGAGACATTCGCCGTTGTGCCGGTGAGTGCAACAAGACCGGTGTTCTTGACCGTGATATTCAGTCGGCCGCGCTCCTTCTGATCGAGATATCCGTCAGAGTCGTACGTCTGGATACTGTCATCAACTGTGGCTCCGACGAACGTCAATTTGCCGGTGTTCGTGAAACTTTCCACAACGCCAGCGTGGGTTGTCGAGTAACGGTCGGGAGCGACGGCGTTCATACCGGCTCCGCGCTTGGCGAAGGCGGCCGCGAATAGCTGGCCGTCTGCCGGGTCATTTGCGAATGCCGCCGCGAGAACCGCATCACGAGCTTCGAGGAACGTCGGAGCAAGCGGAGTCATCTTGAGCGACGCAACCAGGTAGTTCCTCATTCTGGTCTGAGCCTGCTGGAAGGTAAGTCTCGGCGCGGCTCCCTGAGTGTCGCGGAGCAGCGCGGCGTAACATTCCCAGAGCATCGTCGTCCAGACTTCGCCAGTGTTGTGGACTTCGGAGTTGCTGGAGCCATCGAGCCCAAACGCGGTCGGCGGGCCAACCGGCAGAGCATTGCCGTTGGCGATATGCTTCAGCGTTAGGCCGTTCTTTGTCATATCGGTCGAATATGGCAGACGCCGAATACCAAAGTAATAACCGTGATTACCAACACCGTTGAAGTTTGTGCCGCTGGTCGCGTAGGTGGCTAATCCATAAGTGCCGTTGTAGGTTGCGTTTGTCGGATTAGTCGTATCGTCCGGCCGGACCGTCAAAAGCATGGCCGTAAAATCTCCCCAGCCTTCGCCCATTCCGCCAGCCTGGTTATTGTTGATTCCCCAAGAGTTACCGATCAGCCGATTGCTTAAATAATGTCCCCACTCGTGAGACACGATCTGATTATCGAGCGATCCGTCGCGGTCCGGAACTCGATTAAGGCGAGCCGTAACAGTAGCGGGGATCGCGAGTTGCGTTTTGATCGGAGTGCCTGCATTCCAGGAGATGGTTGTGATCGGTTTTGTGTGACCTGCGTTAAATCCGGTGATATTTGCTACCGCTCCGGCGTTAGCGGACGTGTAGACCATCACCATTCCCACCGCTCCGGTTGCGGCGATCCTTGTGATGCGTGTCGAGAACGAACAACCCGTACCGTCCGTGTTGTCGAAATCGAACAATGCGATCTTGCCGACGAGAGCGGCATCATTTGTGATCGTGCACGTAGTCGGGCCTGCCGTGAACGTCGCTTGGACGATATCGGCAGTAACGTCGAACGCTTGAGTGCCGGTCATCGAGATACCGATATTTGTTTTGGTGGCTATAGCTGCCGGAGCTTGAATGTCTATTACATTCGCTGGATTGGGGAAGACGTACATTCGCATTCGCGGGCGTCCGCCGTCGGCGGGCGTCAGCATATTTGCGTTGCTAAAACCCGCGAAATCGTCGACTTGAGCCTTGATGCTGTCGTTACCGAAGCCTCCGCGTCCGAAGTTATTTGTTTGTGCATTCCCCGAGGCTTCGTTAAATCCCGAATCGTAAAACCAATCGTGGAGGAAGTTGACCTGATAAAAAAGCTGCGAGATCGAGGCCTGACGTGCGGCTGCCGTGGAATGATCCGTGCCGGCGACATTTGTGTGGAGAAATTGACCCACGCCGGTTGCCTGAGCTCGATAATCACCGGTCGGGAAATCTGTCGGCGTCGTAGTTGTGGCGGTGCCGAAGCCGTCGGGAGTGAACAAGTTTAGAAATGCATCTACGTTGTTGCCGTTGGTTTCTGTGGCGCCCGCCGGAAGCCACGGATCGTTCATACTGAACGGAAAGTTTTGCAGGGTGACATCCTGCTGAGCGACGAACGGGAACTGTCCGCCATCCGGCGTGGCATTGTCTTTCGGATGAACACTGTTGCCGGCGGGACTATCAAAAGGAAGCAAGGTCGTCGTATCAGCCCAGACGCGATATGTAAACGTATCGCTCGGAATTGTGGCCGATTGAGTGACCTGGCCACGGACCGCCCGGCTTCGCTTCTGATCGTTGACCAGATTCTTTCTGAATAGTATTTGTCCGTCGATAGCAGAGATCACGTAAGAATAGCCGAGCTCCTGTAACGGCAGCGTGCCGTCCGCCGAAAGTAGGTTGTCAGAATCCGCCGGTGCCAGAAAACTTGTTTCGACGTAGTAGGCCGGAACGTAACCGTCAGGCAGGTGGAACATCACCTCTTTAACGCGGCTGGGTTCGTCCGAAAACTCGATGCCGTTGACCGATCCTTTGTCGGCAGTAAAACGCTGGTAAGGATCGCCAAGCTTGGTTTTCTCGACCGTGATCGTCTTGAGTTTAGACGGGTCAACCCTGGATCCGGTCAGATCGCTGACCGCTCCTGCAAGAGCGTCGACCGGTTGAAGTACGAAGTCCTGCGGTAGATCTTTCGTATGGTCGCCGGTCAGATAGCCGGATAGAGCTACCAGCTTAAGATCGCGGTTCATTATGACGTTGATCTCATCGCGGAAAACTTCTACTCCGCCGAAGGTCTGTTTGAACTTAACAATGATCGCTCCGCTGCCGGTATCGTGGATCGCGGCCAGGGTTGCTTCGGCGACGTCGCTCTTTACAAGCCGATATCGCGAGGCGTAGCCGGAAAGGTGGCCGCGTGCTATGGCTTCAATGTCGGTTGACCGCTGAACTGCATCGGAGCTCAGGGTTCGTGCCTTGCCTTCATTGGCTGCCCAAAGGAATGTCGGGACGTCGAACCTTGGTTCGGTTTGAACCATACGTCCGTTCTCGAATTTATTAACGTTTAAAGCTTGTGCCTCGGTCGAGAGCCTTGGGACAGCAGCCAGTGCGTCATAATTTGGCCTTTCTCGTTCGTATGAACCAGCCGTCTTGTCGGCAGACGCTAACCCGGTCTCGGTTGGGAAAAGCAGAAACCCGATCGTTAGAACTAAGAGCAGGCCGGTGAGCAAATAGGGAAGAATCTTGCGAATGGTCATTGTGGACTCCTTAATAAGCCTTGAT
>DAIOWA010000074.1:0-8856 GCA_036758705.1 Pyrinomonadaceae bacterium
GATCGGCATTTGTCGTTTGCGGTCGAGGCCAAATGTATTTTCGCTCTGCGAAGCTTTGATCCGATTCCTCAGTTCTTCAAGCTGTTTGTAGATCTCCTCCCAATTCTCTCGAAAGGCCAGGAGTATTCGTTGCAATTCCTCCGCGAACGTCGTATAAAGTTCGGGGTCCTCGCTCATATTCACGTCAATAAAATGACGGATCGCGTGTTCGACCGCTGCAGCCTTGGTTTCCCGTTTCTTTCTATTCTTTACATTCTCAAAGAACCTATCATCGAGAATTGAGATCGGTTCGACCTTTGTCTCGATGCCGTTCGAGATCAAGTACTCATCTGTCACGCGCCTGAGTTTGTCCGATACTCCTTTCATGCTCAACCGAGCATCCCGCGTATGTTCTCCTGCCTGAATGTTGATATCTGCAAAACGACTGAGCAGGGGTAGGTAGTCCAACGCTTCTTTTCGAGGATAGAGGCTATCGAAGGCTTTTGAAAACCGATCGAAGGCCGCGATATACGCCATTCGGATGTCTTCGTCGTAAAAGAGATTGAAAATATCGTCCGGATCGCTATAAACCGATATTCCTTTCTCCTCGAAAACCTTTTGAAGCTCGTCGTGGGCGTTCTTTAGCAAAACAATCAGTTCGGAGTCATCTAGGAGACATCCAGTTATCTCTTCCTGTTCTTTCTCCCAGTACGCATCCAGAGCACGTTTCAGGTGATTGCCCATACCAACGTAGTCCACAACAAAACCAACATGTTTATTTTCATCGTAAACACGGTTGACGCGCGCGATGGCTTGTAAGAGGTTGTGATTTACAACAACCTTGTCCAGATACATCACCTGTTCGATCGGGGCATCAAATCCGGTTAATAGCATATCGACGACAACAAGAATTCCGATATTTCCGTCGATCTTTTTGTCACCTCCATTCTCCAGATTCTCAGTCGTACCAAACGGCTGCTTGAAGCCGGCGATTATCGCCTTTCGCCTATTTGAATCGGTGTACTGTTTAAGTTCTGGTTTATCGTTATGATCGACGTCTGACATTACGGCCGCAACCTTGAGGCCGTCCAATTTCTCTATCTGAATCTGAAAGGGATTCTCAACCTTTAATTCCGCGACCAAGTCGGCGATTGTAGATTCGATTGCGAGCCGGTAACGGTGAGCCGCGTCCTTGGAGACGCAAACCACCTGAGCCTTGTAGCCGTTTGCCAGGATATGTTCGGCATAGTGCCTGACCATATCGCGAGCCTTTTCCCTGATAGTGTCCTCAGCTTCGAGATACGCTTTGCGGGCACCATATGCGAGGATCTCTGTTTGCTCTGCGGCATTGTAGTCTTTGAAAACGTCCTGAAACTTCTTCTCAGCTCCATCGACGTCATGGACTTCCGCGTCGTGAGTTCGGCCTTCATAGACTATCGCAAGGGTGACGCCGTCCTCGATCGATTGACGCATCGTGTACTTATCGATGTATTCGCCATATGTTTGCTCGGTCCTTTCTATCGGGGTTCCGGTAAATGCGATCCTCGTGGCGTTGGGTAAGGCCCGATCGAGATTTGCCCCTAGCTTGGAATACTGTGAACGATGCGCTTCGTCAGTAAGGATCAACACCTTTTCGCTGGTATTTAGCTCGGGAAACGAAGCAGCATACTCACGCTCCTGAAACTTGTGGATCATCGCTGAAACGATCTCCGAGTTTTGGTTCTGCAGAGCAGTCTTTAGCTGAGCAATATTTGCCGGAGTATTAATCGAATACCCGGCGCCTAGCGCCGTATTCGTTATCTGATCGTCCAATTGTTCCCGGTCTGTGAGCAGGATGACCTTGTATGACATCAAGGCCGGATGCAGGTACATCTCCCTGATCAGAAAGACCATTGTCAAGGATTTTCCCGAGCCTTGGGTGTGCCAGATGATACCGCCTCGATCATTGCGATTTGATCCGGTCAATAGGCGCTCTACTGTTTTCTTGACTGCTCGAAACTGTTGATAGCGGCCGACCACTCTGATGAGTTCGCCTTTATCCGTTGTCGTCCAGATCGAGAACGTGCGGATGATGCTCAGCAGGTTCTCGGGCTTGAGCATTCCATGGACTAGACGTTGCTGGTCATTGGGCGATGTCCTTGTTTCTTGAGGAATCTCCTCATCATCATTGCCTTCGGAATCGACGAAGTAGTTCTTTTGCGGATTGCAATACTCGGAGATCTCAGCCAGGGTCTCCGGAAATGGATCAGTCCAGCGGTAGAATAACTTTTCGATCGTGGTTGTGATCGTTCCAAATTTGGCCTTATTTCTCGATGTCGCGACGATGAACTGATTGTAAAAGAAAAGCGGCTTTGATCCCTCGCCTCGGTAACCGCGCTGTTCACAGTAGCGCATCAGTTGGTCTATCGCTGACGGGATAGGTTCGTTTGCCCTCGGACTCTTGCATTCGATGACAGCCATTGGGATGCCATTCACAAAACAAATAACATCGGGATATATGTGAGAGTCGCTGCCGATTATCCTGATCTTGAACTGCGATACCGCTATAAAAGAATTATTGCTAATTTTATGGGGATCAAACTCAATGTATTTAAAGTCGCGTTGTTGTATGCCTGCCTCAGTTTGTTCCGGAACAGTTGATCCTTTTATCAGAAGATTGAGCGACCGTTGGTTGTTCTTGTAAACGTCATCTCCCTCAAAGCTTGTGATCTCTTTTACCGCGTCGAAAACCTGAGTGTCATCCATCCAAGGATTGATACGTCGCAGCGATGCCTCAAGCTCGCGGAACATAATGACCTGCGTCAGATCGTCGCGGCCCGTTTGTTGGGGAGTTTGTGCCGGCCCCATCTCAAGCCTGAGGATCTGCCAATTGACGCCCGGCATTGCCTCAAGCTGTTTCAGAAAAGGCTCTTCGACGTGGTTTCTTTCGTCAAGTTTTAAGAATTTAGGATCCGCCATTATACCTCTAAGGCATCGATTTTTACACGTTTACGTCCGCTTAGAAGGTCCTGCAAAAGGCCGTTCTTAGTAGCGTGCAACTTAACTAGGGACTGCCGGTGGCATTCGATCGTATTGAGAGTCGAATCTAGGATTGCCACGATTCTTTGCCGCTCTACGGTTGAGGGTACCGCGACTAATAACGACGCCACCGTGGGCAAGTTCAAACCGGCTTTAGCCCCCGATTCATTTAACATTTGAAACTGCGCCTGACCATTCTTAGAGAGCAGAAAATACCCAATCCATCTTGTGCTAGCATCATTTTCACGGATTCGGATGCGTGCTATATGTTGATTGTTATAGGCGTCGCCAAAATCCTTCGGGATTACACCTACCATTCCTAAATCGGCAGTAATGGACACCAGGACATCGCCTTCAATCAATTTGGTTCTCACTCGCTCGGCACCGTCAGGCGGATTTACAAAGACCATGTTATCTAACCTGAAGTCGAGATGTTTTCGAGAGAGGTTACCTATGCGTATGAACTTATCTCCATCAACTGAATAGTGGGTCGCCCACCCGCGGGAGCCACTTGTTATTTGTTCGGAAAGGCATCCGATAGTTACAACGTCCCATTCATCAGGAACTTTGATCCCGTTTTTGACGGAGAATTTGTGTGTTTCGTTTGAGCGAATGTTGCCGCTCTCGTCTATGCCGCGTGTCAAAAGGTCTTGCATCAAACCGCCCTTGATGCGATTGTATTTGTCGATCAGACCTTGCGTCTGCTCGATCGCCCTATCAACCGTTGAAAGTATTTCGGCAATGCGTTCTTGCTCGGCAATCTCTGGAGCTTTGAATGTAAAACGTTCAAACTCCCGTTGATACAAATGGACGATCGTTGAGCCGCCCTGTGTATCTCGCAAATACTTCTTAAAGTAATCAGAAAGCAGGAAGTAGTAGAGAAAAGAATGGCTATAGGATTTATCCTTGCAGCGAAGAAGGAATATCCCGCTGTTCAGAGTTGTCTCATCCGGACAATCCTTAACCAAGGCGACCTTTCCAATCGTGCCGTCTTTGGTTATCAGAAGGTCGCTTTCCTTTAAGTGGATATCTGGAGCTTCTCTGAATCTTTCATCTGTGATGTGATAGCAGTGGTCCCAATCGATCCGGCCGTTAACGAAATTTGTTCCAGTGACAAGATATGGCCCGTCGGTGGTAAATTCACTCGCCTTCAATCCTTGCCAGCCGATTCGACCTTTAAGATAGGTAGAGTTGAGCAAGCTGATCGGCGACCAATCGCTCGGGAAGTTGTAAAACTCACGGTAATCGTTCATTTATAATCCAGGGCGGATAAGAAGCCCATCAGTTTTTCTAACGTTTCCGTTCTTTTCGATTCTAATTTGTCTGCTGCAACGGCGTATTTGTCCCAAAGCTTTTCGATGCCCCTTACTATCTTTCGTTTCTCCGCGTTAAGATATTTGCCGAGTTCCTGACGAACGAGGCTATTGTGTTTCTGCAGGATAAGCTCCTTACATTCTTCGGGAGTGATAACACCGCCGATAGATGCGAGAAACTCGTCCAGACCGGCAAGCTTTGCCTGAATCTTCAAATTGTCGGCCGTTATCTCGTTGATCAGCCGTGTTCGATTGCGCTTTAGGACAAGCTTTTCACTAGGCTCGATCGTTTGGATCTCTGCGAGCAGCGTTTTGTTCTCTGACAGCAACTTTTGGAGTTCTACCTTGGCATCGTCCACGCCGTACATCTTGAACTCTATCTTTTGATCGAGGTCCGCGTTCAGCTCCCGGAGCTTTGCTTTCGCCTCTTTGATGCCGCCCTCACACTTCTTTATCGCGTCTATTTGTTCTTTCAAACTTGCGACTTCTTCCGCCGCGTTTCCTTGCGTGACGAGGCTCTTGATCTCGGCTTTGAGGTAGTCTTTTATCAGCTTTGTGGTTACCGTCTCATCCTCTTCTGGTTCGTATTCGACCGCGTCGATAGCCTCCTGTAATGCGGCTTCGTGTTCACTAATGGACGCTTCCGTGGAGTTGATCGCATCCTGCTCCGATTGAAAATAGGTTGCGATGAAGTAATCTCGCGGAACTAGATACGGCACCCAGCCCTGCGACGCGATCGTTTTGAGATCGTAGCGAATATTGGTCCACCAATTTACGAAAACGCCCGCCACCTGAAACTCATCGAGAACATTTTTTGTTACAAGCATCGCCTTCAAGCCGGCCAGCAATCGGCGGCGAGCCTCCGCGGTTTTGCCGTTCTTGCTTCCTGCAATAGCCGAAAAATCCTCGCGGGCATTCAGCCACCAGGTATCAAGATCGGCGTTCATCCGCGCAAACGTGTCGCTGACGTTCGCATCACCTTCTATGAACTCTTTGATATGGGACTTTGCGTCAATATTCGAAAAGTCGGAATAACGTTCATCTCTCCGCGTAAAGAGATTTTCGGCTTCAAAGCCGAACTTCGCATACTGCGTGCGCTGACTGTCGATCTCGTCGTTCGGAATTCCGCCGACAAGATGTGCCGTAACATCTTCAGGTTCAGGTTCCGGCGTATTGTCGACATAACGGCGGATGTTCAGATTGTAATCGTGGGTATCGGCAATTTCGGCTTTAGAAACGATCCGGCTGTACTTTGGTAGTTCGCGTTTGGTGGTGAAGACGTGATCAATCTTCTCGATATCTTCGGGCCTCAGATTGTTCTGAACCTTTCCTTCACCGTATTCGGAGTCGGCGTTGATAAAGAGTATCCGGTCCCGCATCGTCTCAGACTTGTTCTTGTTAATGAAGAGAACGCAAGCCGGAATGCCGGTTCCGTAAAATAAACCCGGAGGCAGGCTGATGATGGCCTCGATGAGATTTGCGTCAACTAGGCTTTGTCGTATCACTTTCTCAGCACCGCCCCGAAAAAGAACTCCGTGCGGCATGATCGTCGCCATCCGCCCTTGCGGCTTAACACTTGCGATCATGTGCTGCACGAACATCAGGTCAGCTTTCTTACCTGTTTCAGGAGCAAAGCCGTATGCGAATCTATTCTGAAACTTCATATTAGCTTTCGAATAGTTCTGCGAAAATGGGGGATTTGCCAGTACGATGTCGAATCGCTTCCAACTGTTTCCGTCGAGGAGTTTCGGATCTTCGAGTGTGTCTCCATCCTCAATATTGCTTGCGGAGATGTTATGAAGGATCATGTTGATCCGACAGATGATCCAGGTTGTAGGGTTGCTTTCTTGTCCGTAAAGGCCCAGATTGTGAGCCTTCTTGCCCTGATCTTCAACGAATTGCCGGCTCTGGATCAACATGCCGCCCGAGCCAACTGTCGGGTCATAGATCTCCATACCTTCGTCCGGCTTAAGCAGTGCGACAAGCAATTGCACGACCTGGTTTGGGGTATAGAATTCCCCACCTTTTTTTCCGGCACTGTCAGCGAAATATTTGATCAAATACTCATAGGCGGCTCCAAGCAGATCAGGGAACTCGAAGTTCTCATTTACTAGTGCCGGCAGCCCGCCATTAAAGTGTTGTACGAGGTCGACCCATCGCTGATCCGGGATGGCTGTCTTGCCTTTCTTGACGTTGAAATCTATTCCGGTAAGAACATTACTCAATAGGTCTGCATTTGCATGTTCAATTGCGTGCAGTGCTTTACTGAGCGTAGTACCAACATTTGCTTTTACATCTCTCAGAGCAGGCTGGACATCGCCGTTTTCATCAACCCACTCATAATTCCAACGGGCGCGAGCGGGAATGTAGAAGTTCGTGAATTCCTTATAGGCTACTGGATCATTAAGGACTTCGTTCAGTTGTTCGGAGGGGAGGGATTTAAACTTTTCTCGTAACTTATCGGTCGCAATCTCAAATTCATCCGAGAGTCGTTTTAGAAAAAGTATGCCGAAGATAAATTCCTTAAATTCGGATGCGTCGATCTTGCCGCGAAGGATATCGCAACCCTTAAGCAGAAAATCTTCCAGTTGAGAGAGTGTGATCAAAGATCGTTTCATACTCAAATTTATGACTCTTCCTTCAAGACCGAGAAACTAGTATTCAAAGTGAAGCGGTGGCCACTTCAGACAGACAAACGCCACAAACCAGATTTTTTGGTTTTCAGTGGCGTTCATTTTCGAACACAGTCGAAACTCAACCGTTCGCCTTTTAGTCAGGTTTAAGGTGTTAGCTTAAAAAGTTTAGCACAGTTAATTTTTGCCGTCAGTCACCGCGCATCTGGATTATCTGAAGTCTCCAAGAAGCGTAAAACCTGCCCAGAAATAGGGCTCGTGAAATCCGGATGACTTGTCTTGAATCATCTGGAGAGCGGCCGTTTGAAGAGCCGAGGATGTCGTTGATCCTTTTAGAAATTCCTTATAGAAACTTAAGCTAAATTTCTGTGTAGATCTATCACTCGCTTCCCACTGAGATGAAATCACTGACGAACTTCCCGAGCCTAATAGGGCCCACGGAATACTGATCACGCCTTCGCCGTTTGATACTCTACTGGTATCGCATGAAGCCAGAAAAGCTAAGCTATTCGGTTTGAGTTTGATTGAAAGGAGATCAGCGACAGACAATCGGCCCGAGTCATGCCCATTCTTTTGAAAAGCGAGAAATGAAGAAAGCGGGTTGTCGCTATCGAGTTGAGCATGCATTGAAAAGTGCAGGATATCGGAACTCTGGGCTCGTTTCATGAAGTCGGTCTTGGTCGCTCGTATTCGCGGTTCTACTCCGAATAATCGTCCAATAGTGGATGCTTCGCCGTTGACGTATGCAAGTTTCTGGTTGTTGAAGATCTCGTTGGCAAATATCTCGATCGTTCTCCTCCGGGGTGGCGGAGCGGATAAAAGCTGCTTCAGTAACTGAACGGATGGAGAATAGGAAATCGTATGGGTTTCGATAAGGTACTTTTGTCCGTCCGGGCTCAATGCATGAAAGGGAATTCGCCATAGTAACTTGTCAGGGATGATAACAAGTTGGCGTGACGTTAAATCCAAAGGCTTTAGCAGGTGATCGAAAAGTTTTTTCCCGTCGCTCTTGAAAAATATACGGTCCTTTATCTTCGTCTGCGTCTCCGAAGCGAGTCTCGAGACTTGCTCATCGGTAACCGTAAGCTTTACGGCCCGCAATGGCTTCGCGGATTCTATTACATAAGCAAGAAGTTGCCCGGACGAAGTGATTTGATATGAAACTACCACCGTTTCAGCAGGTAATTTGAGACCTGGTATCGAGAAATCAAGAGTTCGCTGCTTTTCAATCTGCCGATCGTTAATGACGCTTTTTTCCAGGGCGATTAGCGTCTCGACATTTTCTTTTCCTTCAATGTAATTCTTAGAAGCGGTGAGAAGCCGGTCCCGAACTGTGCCAGAGAGATCTGGGCGTTGTTTCAGAGTTGATCCTTCGATCCTGTCCCTCAGTAAACTCGCCTTCAAGTGTTCAGAGTATTCAAACGCCTTCTCGGGATTCTCCTCAAGCTCAATTTCAGAGAGTAACCTGTAGATCGAGTGATGGACTTCCATCGTGGCGATCGAGAGGTTACTAGAGGTTGTACTTCGGAAGGGCTCGAATATCGAAAGAGCTTTACTTGCGTATTCCCGTGCTGATTTCGCATCACCCAACCTCCAGTTACCCAAGGCGAGTTTGTAATAGATTCCGGGAAGGTCATCTTGGAAATTGTTCTCTTCCGTAATTCTACGGAGCGACTCAGAATGTTGGACGAGATCTTTCCAATTGTGGTCTCGCTCCGCAATCCTGCTTTTCCAATAAGGGACGATAAATTCGCTCGTAGCGTTTTCACTGGAAAGCTTGGAAAAATAATCATCAGAGAGTTGTCGGTCGCCCTTGTAATTTGCGACCAGCGCATTCCCAAGAAGGGTTTCGAAAGTGAATTGCCTCCGAGAGTCTATTGACTCCAATTGCCTGAGATATTTTTCTGCGGCTT
>DAIOWA010000075.1:0-8811 GCA_036758705.1 Pyrinomonadaceae bacterium
CCGGTCTTCTTTCCCATCAGCCTGTCCGTATTCTTGAATGCCACAGGGATGATGTCGGCTCCAGTTTGCAGTGCGAGATGAAACGCTCCTTTCTTGAATGGCAGCAGATCGCCCGGCATTGCACGCGTGCCTTCGACAAATACGCCAAACGAATAGCCGTCCTTCATCACCCGCTGAGCCTTTTCCATCGACTGCCTCGCACGTTCCGGGTTTGAGCGGTCGATGGCAATGATGTTCACGAAGCCCATTCCTTGCCCGAGCACCGGAACGGTCAACAATTCCTTCTTCGCGACTAGTCCGATCCTTCGTCCGGCGTATCTGAACAGCGCCGCCGTATCGAGATATGACCGATGGTTCGACGCAAAGACATACTGTTTTCCTTCCTCAAGATTCTCGAGTCCGGTAGCTTTGACCTTCGTCCCGCACGCCTTAAGCCAGTTCTTTGCTCCCCAGAGGGCGAGCGGATAAAGCCACAGCCGGCGGTTGATCACCCACAGAAAAAAGACGCCGGGAAGCCCGACGACAAGCAGCATCGCCCCCGCGGCGAACCAGCACCACCAATAGCGTAGTTTCGCGGCGAGCCGCGATTTGTTATTCTGCTCGAACGGGAAAACGATTTTCTTGTTCTCACGAATCCCAAGTTCCAGTTCACCGCCGAGACGCGGAGCCGCCGAGATTTCAACTGTCGGTGTTTCAGTCATGTGCAGTCTCGTAAGTTACACGATATGAAAAGGTTTTTCGAATCGTCCGCGTTTCTGTTTCTCTTTGGCCTTATCGTTTTTGGCTCACACGCCAATGCGCAACCGACGCCGAAATCGGTGCTCGGCTTTGTGCCGACCGACGACAAAACCGTTGCGGATTGGGCTCAGATCACTAACTATTTCGCCAAGCTTGATGCCGCAAGCCCAAAGGTGTTGGTCAAGGAAATAGGGAAGACGACGCTCGGGAAACCGATGATCGTGGCGTTCATTTCGTCGCCCGCGAACATCCGCGATCTCGAGCGTTACAGGCAGATGAATGCCAAGCTCGCCGACCCGCGGACGATCAAAGACAACGCCGAACTCAACAATATTCTCGCGAACGGAAAGTCGATCGTTTCCATCTCTTGTTCGATCCACTCGACCGAGATCGTCGCTTCGCAGATGTCGATGAACCTCGCCTACGAACTCGCGACCGCCACCGACGCCGAGACGAAGGAGATACTCGACAACACGATCCTGCTGCTGATACCGTCGTCGAATCCGGATGGAGTACAGATCGTCGCTGACTGGTACAAGAAAACACTCGGCACAAAGAGCGAAGGCACGTCACCGCCCGAGCTTTACCATCATTACGCCGGCCACGATAACAACCGTGACTGGTTTATGCTGAACCTGCAGGAGACGCGAAGCATCACAAAGCTCTTTTGGCAGGAGTGGTTCCCGGAGATCGTTTACGATGTTCACCAGCAGGGCGTTGTTGCGTCAAGATTCACGATCCCTCCCTTCTACGATCCGCCCAATCCGCGGATATCGCCATCGATCCTGAGAGAAGTCGGTCTCGTCGGCTACAAGATGGCGGCGGATCTGCAGGCAACGGGGATCGCGGGTGTCGCGTCAAACTCGGCTTACGACACCTGGTGGCACGGTGGATTTAGGTCCGCACCCTATTACCACAATTCGATCGGCATCCTAACTGAGGCTGCGAGCGCAAATTTGATGTCGCCCGCGACCGTTACGCCCGAGCAATTGAAACGCAGTCGCGGCAGCCGCGGGTTGCCGTCGCTGGTCGAACCTGCAACGAATTTCCCCGATCCGTGGAAAGGTGGAGTTTGGGGCCCGCGTAATATTGCGGAGATCGAAATGATATCGAGCCGTTCGATCTTGTCATTGGCATCGAAGTACCGTCAGCGCTATCTGAAGAATTTCCATTCGCTCGGCAACGCAAATCTAAAAGCAGACGGAACCGTGCCGCAAGCGTACGTCATAATGGCGGGTCAACCGAATAATGAAGCGGTCGCGAGATTTATCGAGATCTTGACCTTTCAGGGGATCGAGGTCCAGCGGATGACCAACGAGCTTTGGGTAAAGCATTCGAAGACCGAGGACTTTCACGAGATACCGCTTAACAGCTATCTCGTATTTACCAACCAGCCGCAAAAGAACAACGTTCTGAGCCTGTTCGAAAAACAGGTCTACCCGCATCGCGTCGACGCGAACGGCCAGCCGGATACGCCGTACGATGTTGCAGGCTGGACACTGCCGATGCAGATGGGCGTGGAGAATTACGAGGTGTGGGATATCCGCGATCTCGAAAAATTCCGCCCGACGCTCGAGAAGGTCACGAACCAGGATCAGGTCCGAAAGAGCCTGAATATGCCCGCATCGCCACTGGGGTTTGCAAAACATCCGAACCCGCTAAAGACCGCTCCCCGGATCGGGATGTACAAGTCGTTCACGTCCTCAATGGACGAAGGCTGGACACGACTCGTTTTCGACAATCATCAGATCCCGTTCAAGTCGATCTCGAACGAAGATTTTCGGCAGGGACGACTCGACTATGACGTTATCGTGCTGCCGGCGGACAGCGAAAACTCGATTCTCAACGGCAATAATGCCGAGCGATATCCGGCCGAGTTTGCTGGCGGGATCGGCGATTCAGGCGTCGAGAATCTCAGGAAGTTCGTCGAAAATGGGGGCAAGCTTGTCTGTCTCGACGATTCATGCGAACTCGCGATCAAGAAATTTGGATTGCCAATGAAGAATGTGCTCAATGGCGTCGCCCGAAAGGATTTCTACAACCCCGGCTCGATCGTCAAGATCAAGGTTGACCGCTCAAACCCGATCGGCCGCAACGTACTAGAAGAAATTCCCGGCTACTTCATCAACAGCTCCGCGTTCGATCTGTCAGAACCGCCTGCGTCAGCGGGCGGCCAGTCTGTCGTGAAAAGTTCCGACGTGAGCATCATTGCCCGATATGCTGAAAAGGACGCTTTACTATCCGGCTGGATGCTCGGCGAAAAACTGATCAATGGCAAGATCGCTCTCGCCGAAGCAACGTACGGCAAAGGCAAGATCGTTCTCTTCGCCTTCCGCCCGCAGCACCGCGGCCAGACGTACGCTACGTTTCCACTGCTGTTCAATGCGTTGGAAAAATAGGTTGGCTAAGTGATCGGAATATGGCAATTCCGATCACTTAAACGTACAGGCGTTGCCTGACTTCATGTCCGTGAGCGTTGCCGCGACCGTCTTGTCCTGCAATGCGGCTGCGTCGATGTCCTTCAAAATATCAGGTT
This sequence comes from Pyrinomonadaceae bacterium, assembly GCA_036758705.1. GTDB lineage: Bacteria > Acidobacteriota > Blastocatellia > Pyrinomonadales > Pyrinomonadaceae > OLB17. Next base: position 3,275 of record DAIOWA010000075.1, read on the forward strand.
CGTCATCGAACCGGCCGAGAAGCTTCATCTTTGAAAGCTCGATTCCCGCGGCCTGCATTTTTCCAAACTCCCGCATGCCGTTCTCCAACTGCGAACAGGTGGTTGAGCGCGGCTGAACTGGCATTGAGGACGCACCTTTTTGGATCTTGACCATTTCATCAATGAGCACTTCCTTTGCCGCGTCGCGCCGGTTGATCAGCGTCAGGTATCGCAGTTTATTGGCGGTCTTGAATGCCCGTGCGTCTTTTTCGATACGGTCTGAAAAGAATTTATCGGCCGGCGCCAGCGCGCAGCCAAACTGTTCGCCGCGCCCAAAGACGATCGCCTGGTAATACAATGTGGTTGTCTCCACACCGGTTACAGCACGTACGGTGTCTTGGTAGCTTTTCAGCTTTCCCGCGTAGTACGCCTCGGCCATCGGCTTCAGAACTACCTCCAATTTTATGAGCGAGGCGTGGGCCGCATTCAGCTTGCTGCAGATCGATGTCTGCGTTTCGGCCGACGCTCCAAAATCGGGCAACGCCTTGATCTTTTCGGCGAGATCAATGTAAGAGGCTCTTGCTGCCGGGAATGCCGCAACGACGCGTTTGTTGGCATCTTCGTAAGATTCAGCGTCTATCGTGTCCGACTCTTGTGCGGTCGCAAGATGCGAAAACACGACCACCAATGCTCCCAAGACGGCTAGACGCATTCCAACCTTAAATAAAACAACTCGATCGAACATATATTAAAGTGAGGACTCGTTTTCTCCAGTGAGAGAAGGGTGTCAGACATTGATGTTACCGCAAGGTAAACGTCTTAACATCTCACCCGAATCGTTCTATCATAAGTAAATGACATTTCGTGCCCTCTCGCTGCTGTTGTTATTTGCCGCGAGCGTCGGTTCAATCAACGCGATCCCGTCCTTCTATCTCGGCTCAGAGCCTCTTATTCGAATCGGCCTCTCGACCAACGCAAGTTCGGTATCGATCACGACGGCCGATTCATCGCTTGTAGCTTATTCGCCTGATGAGCAGTTGCGGATGCTCGGATCGAATCGTGTGTCGGTCTCGGCGAGGGCGTATCGTCCGCCGCAGGTTGATCAGTTTCGGTTCGAGATCCAGAATCTCGCGACCGCCGACGAGGCGAACGAGATTGCCAAAGACATCCGCGAAGCGACCGACGAAACGGCGTTGGTGAGTATCGACACGGTGACGAACACCTGGAAAGTATGGGTCGGCAGCGTGTTCGACGCGGTTGATGAAGCCGAGCGGTTCAAGAATGCGATGGCCGAGAAAGGCTTTGACGATCTGATCCTCGTCAGCGAAAAGAAGACTGTTATATCGGACGAAGCTCTCGCTCTTTCGCAGCAGAATCGTACGGCGGGGAAGTCGCAGGTGCGAAGCCTGATACAACCGACAAGCGATACGAAGGCCGCGATCGGTCCGGCGACGGTCGATCCGAATCTCCGCGAAGTGATCGTAAACGGACCGGTCGAGACGGCGAAGTACACTTCACTAAAATCAGTGAGCTTCGGATCGCTCAACGAACGGGCGAATCCGGTCCGGCTCAATGGAAAAGCGTATCGCGGAAAGATCGAGGTGTTCGTAAACGCGAAGGGTTCGCTGACGGTGGTCAACGTCGTCCCGCTCGAAGAATATCTGCTCGGCGTCGTTCCGGCGGAACTCGGCCTGCCGCACATCGAAGCGCAGAAGGCACAGGCGATCGCTGCTCGGACGTATGCAGTCGCGAACATTGGCGAATACGGAACGCAAGGTTTCGATATGGTCCCGACCGTCTGGTCGCAGGTTTACAAAGGAGTCTCGATCGAGACGGCGATGGGAACGCGGGCGGTTCGCGAGACTGCCGGCCAGATCGCGACCTACAACGGCAAGCCGATAATGGCCTACTTCACCTCGACTTGCGGCGGCCGGACGGAGAACAGCGAGAACATCTTCGACCATGCCGAGCCGTATCTTCGCGGAGTGGAATGTTCGCTCGAAGGCCATCGTCACTTCGATCCGTTCATGATCAAGACGGCTCGTACACCTGCAAAACTCCGTGACGACGCGAACCTCGAACTCGTCCGACTCATCTCCATGCTGTCAGTTAACGGGTTCTCGCTTACGGCAAATCCGATCACAGACGATTGGCTCGACGAGATGCCGACTGACGGCGAGATGTCGAACTGGCTGAACAACCTCGCGTCAAAGTTTGGTAAACCGTTTCCGAACGTGTCCGGGAAAACGTCCGAACCGATAGAACTCGCACGCGTTCTTGCCTCTCTGATCTATACGCCTGGTGCTCCCGACACGCTCCTCAGCGATTCGGACGTTGACTACCAACTCGCCTTCGACGATGCGGCTGAGATACCGAAAGAACGGCGGGCTGACCTCGCAATGCTTATGCGTGACGGCTATTTTAGGCTCCACGCCGACCTTACGTTGAAGCCGAGCAAGCATTTCTCACGTGCGATGATGCTGCGGCTGATCAAGCAGATCTACGAAAAGAAAAAGTGGATGCCGACGCTTCAGAGCGGCACAACAAAGGCGACGGTTGATGGACGACTTGTTCTCAAAAACGGCCGAAGCGAGAGGCAGGTAGCGATCCGGCCCGACGTGTTTCTGTTCCGGCAGTTCGGCGATCAGATGTATCAGATGAAGGAAGCCGCACTCGTCGGCGGTGAGAATGTGAAGTTCCTGACGGATGCTTTGGGTGCGGTTTGGTATCTGGAGGTCGAGCCTACCGATCAGCCGACCGTTGCCGAGAATATGTCCCCGTTCACCAACTGGACGGTGTCGCTCGGAGCCGGTGCGGTTCAGTCGCGGCTATCGCGATACGTTCGCGGTATCGGCACGCTCTACGACGTGAACATAAAACAGAAGGGCTATTCGCGGCGTGCAACCGAGATCGAGATCATTGGTTCGAACGGCGTAAAGACGCTAAAGGGCGGCAAGATCCGCTCCGCGTTGCGATTGAAGGAGCAGCTCTTCGTCATCAACAAACGCTATTCCGGCAACACTGTCACGAGCTACACTTTCACCGGCCGAGGCTGGGGCCACGGCGTCGGTATGTGCCAGTACGGAGCCTATGGAATGGCCAAAATGGGCGTCAAATACGCCGACATCGTAAAGCATTACTACACGGGTGTGGAAGTTACGAAAGCCTACTAAGAGCCAACGCAGGCTTGGTAGAGGATCAGCACGACAAACGCAAACGCGAGTATCGTCCCGACAAAAAAGACTGTCGCAATGTATTCTTCGACGATCTCGAGAGATCCAAACAACACCTCGTTTGTTCGGATCTTTGCCTCAAATCCATCACGGTGTTCACGATCCACGAACGCCGCTCGAAAATTTACTACATTGCAATATCCGCATATGCACGCAAATGATCTGCGCGTGTACTCGACGGCTCCGCCGCACGTCTGACAGGTTGCGATCTCAGAGCCTTCAGCCTCGCCTGACAGAACCGGTACGACCGGCAGCTTTTCACGAAGTCCTTTGCTCATTATCGCCGGGAAAATGAAAAGGAACATCCAGATAAACAATCCAACTAAAGACAACCCGATAACGATCGTTGAAGTGGTTTCACCCATCCTCGCAAAGGCGCTGTCGGCAACGGAGTCTGGAAACACATTTGACCCGATCAGACTTCCAACAAAGATCAATGGCTCAACGAAGATCATAGCTACGAAAAACCATCGGACCGGCCGGTAAGTAAGCAAACTCGCGACGCGTCGAAACCGCATAGCAGTTTTGAAAAGCTTGCCCACCGCCGTTCGGATCGACGTTGTCTCGGCATACTTTGGCGGCAGCGGAAATCGGCTGTCGCAATTTGGACAGCTCGTGTCGGTTTGGCTTAACAGCAAACCGGCGCCGCAGCTCTCACAGTTTAGCGGCTGAAGCTTCGGCAGGGCGTCGAGCAGCTTGTATTTGCTTTCGCTCCTTCGGTCTGAGCGTATGCTTCTTTCAAGGCGGGTAAGTCTTCTGGCGCTCCGAATCCAGATAAAGCCAACCGCGAATAAGATCGGTAGGAGCAATACGCCTTGCAGTATGCAAACCGCAAGGCAGATCAGGTAAAGGTAGTATGTGACCATTTCATACAACGTAACGCAGATCTTAATTTGCTCCCCAATAGCGACGCCGTGGAGTCGATGACGCGGCAGGAGCAGGAGCGCGGTTTAGAAAGCGGTCGTATGAGCGGTCCGTAATCGCCGTTCGAAGATCAGGAGCGTTTGGCTGGTCGTTAATGACCGACAGTCGCAGATCGCCGCGAGAGACGATTCCGGCCAGGCCGATCAATCGCAAACTCTGCCGGTATCCGTCCTCAAAATCGTTCGATCTGACCTGCACGCTCAAAGTATTCGCCAGGAACTCGGCTCCGGGAGCAAGGACAGCGTTACGAGCCTGACCCTCATCCTGGAAAGTAAGGGCAAATCGAAAGGGGCCATTCCAATCGGGTAGCTGCGCTGAAGATAGGTTTGCGATCGCTTCGCGGGCGGCGGTTTCTATCCGTCTCGCAACCTCTTCCGGTCGAAACGACTCAGCCTTCGACCGGTCAACCGCGTGCTTCACGGATGCATATTTCACCCACGGCATCGCTCGGCGGATCTCTTTCTCCAGCTGGTCGTCACCACTCACCATAATGACCGGGATCTTTAACCGAGCGGCTCCCGCGGCCAGGATCATCGATTCGTTGAACGGCACACCGTTGACCTTATATTCAGTATCAATGCTGGTGTACGTGTGGGACAGAAATCCTACCTGGTTTCCGGCTCCGGCATGCATACCGATCGCCACGATCGCATCGAACGAATGGTCGTAGCTGTCCATATAAATGTCGAACGAGTTGTCCCGATACATCACCTTTGCCGGAGCAAGCAGCTGATCTTCCAGTACGTCCGGCCCTGTGGAATTGCCCGATCCATGGCCGTCTACTATCACGATCTCGGTCGCCCCGCCCGCCTTCAATCCTGCGATCGCGGCATTAACATCGGCAGTCAGTGACTTGCGGCCTTCCGCATAGTCAGCGGAATGAATAAAGTTGACCTTTTTATAATCCGTCGCGCCCGAAACTCCCTCCATGTCGCACAAAACCATGACCTTCAGCGGTCGCGGCTGAGCGGTCGCCGTGAAAACAAAAACGCAGACGCAGAGAAATACTGGCAGCAGGTTACGGATCTTCATTGATTGGTTTTTCGGTCGTTTGGGAATTTATGTTACGTGAGGATTTGTAACATAGATACTTTCGGGGGACAAACAAGAGGTCCGGAGCTAACCTAACGCCTCACGAGGATCGTTCTGGCAATTATATAGAGGACACCGCCGATACTCGCCGCGATCAGAACTGATCTCACATACTGAGCCGTCGAAAATGACAGCCCAATACCTGTAGCGGCTGCGACATAGCCGATAATACACAGCGGACATTTCGGGATCAGCAGGAAGGCCGCACCGGGCGCGACCCATTTGCCGATCGAGCTTCCACGTTTCAATGTTTGAGATCTACAGCAGTTCATTCGCCTTCGCCCTTCCGAAACGCGGCTTCTCCCGCGT
>DAIOWA010000076.1:0-8709 GCA_036758705.1 Pyrinomonadaceae bacterium
GTTCGAACCTCCGCAGTCCAACTATCAACGTGCTCTACTTTCCTCCCTGCCATCCCGCGCGCCTCCGCGCCTGTAGATCCTGAAGAACAACCTGTCGAGGCTGTCTAAGACCCGGACCTTCCGTCTCTTAGGGTTTCGTTCTTTGTTTTCGGCTCTTGTTCTGTGTTTTCTGTGGTTCCTGACTTTACTAATCGGACCACGAAAGACAGACAGGACCACTAACGAATTTATGGCCTCTTAAGCTCTATTTTTGAGACCGGAAGCAAGTTAACATCCGGGAAATTGACTGGATCTACGGAGAAAAAGTGAAAAGAATTTTAACGTTATTATTTATCGCGCTCGCGACGAGTGCCGCGGCGAAAGCTCATACGCCTTTCACGCTCGTCAGCAGCGAGAAGAAAACTATCACGGCGGCCGATATTGCGGCTATTGAGAAGGGTCAGACGCAAGGTGCGAGATCGGGAACACAGTTGGCGTTCGCGCAGTCAGACGTGCGGATCGTGATCGTCACCGGCCCTGCCGACGATATGCTTTCGTATAGGATACAAGGCATGCGAAACCCGACGCTCGTCGTGCCGGCCGGCGTGACGATGCGCATTCTGTTCGTGAATGTCGATCACGAGATGCGCCACGACGTACGGTTCGCGCATATGCAGCCGCCATTCGACGTCACCCCGGTGATCGACGAATCGGCAGGAAGTACGCGGCTGACGGCGAGAGCCGAGGATGGCACGCTCCAGGCTGAAGAGATCGTCATTAAGGCAAGCTCGAATGGGCAGTACGCTTACTTCTGCTCGATCCGCGGGCACGCTAAAGGCGGAATGTGGGGAAACATCGCGGTCGGCGTTAAACCGGGTGCCGACGTGAAACCGCCCGAGAAAACCGAGCACGTACATTCCGCGGACGAGGATAAGGATCACGATGCGAACCCCGCCGCGACTCCGACACCGTCCGGCCACGATGGCCACGTGATGCCGAAGGCCACGCCGACACCATCGACACACGACGGCCACGCGATGCCCGCTGCGAGCCCGACGCCGCACGCCCACGGCGACACGACAGATCATTCAAAGTCGATGTCATCGACCGTCGATATCAACGACCCGATGAACCGCGAAGGATCGGGCACCGCCTGGCTGCCTGATTCAACACCGATGCACGCGTACACAAAAATGTACAAAGACGGCGGAATGCTGATGCTGATGGGCTCGGCGTTTTTGCGATACACGCAGGTCGGTTCGATCCGCGATATCTCTGCCGCAGGCAAGGGCGGACGTGCGCGCGTGGACGCGCCGAATATGTTCATGGCGATGTATTCGCGGCCGCTGAACTCGAAGTCGCAGTTAGGCCTTCGCGTAATGGCGAGTCTGGACCCGATCACGCAACGCGGCTACGGCTATCCGCTGCTTTATCAGTCTGGCGAACTCTTCAAGGGTGAGCCGATCCACGACCGGCAGCATCCGCACGACTTCATCTCGGAACTCGCCGCGAGCTATTCGTACAAGACGGCTGAGAATCAATCGTTCTTTATCTACGGCGGTATCGCTGGCGAACCGGCCCTCGGCCCGGCGATGTTTCTGCATCGGCCGTCCGGAGCGAACAACCCGGACGCTCCGATCTCGCACCACTGGCAAGACGCGTCGCACATCACGTGGGGCGTTATTACAGGAGGCTACAATTTCGGCAAGTTCAAGGTCGAGGCAAGCGCTTTCAACGGTACCGAGCCTGATGAGAACCGTTGGGCGTTCGACAAGCCAAAGCTCGATTCGTTCAGCGGGCGATTCTCGTTCAACCCGACGAAGGATCTGTCGCTGCAGTTCTCGCACGGCTATCTGAAAAAGCCCGAGCGTGCCGAGCCCGATCTCGACCATATGCACCGCACGACGGCGTCGGCGATCTATAACAAGAACTTCAGCGAGACTAAGAACTGGGCGAGTTCGTTCGTGTGGGGACAGAATCAAAAGGAAGGCCACGCGACGAACTCGTTCTTGTTCGAGAGCGATTATTCGTTCGGCAAGAACGCCGTTTTCGGACGCATCGAACGCGTGCAGAAGGACGGCCACGAACTCGTGCTCGATCACGATGACCCGATTCACGCAGACGTGTTCTGGGTCGGGGCTTACTCGATCGGCTACGTCCGCGACATCATCCAGAACAAAGGCATCGACGTCGGCCTCGGCGGGATGGCGACGTTCAACACGAATCCGGCTGCACTCGTTCCGTATTACGGCGGAACGAAACACAGCGGGTTCCAATTCTTCCTCCGCTTCCGCCCATCGAAGATGAAGCACTAAATGCACAAGCCCGCACGTTAGTAAGGGCGGTACATCCGACTTGTGTGTACCGCCCTTACTGACGTGCGGGCTTGCGCATTCAAATTGGCGGGTCGGAAAGACGAGGCGGGCACCAGTTCTTCAACCGTACCTCGCCTTTCCGCCCTGGCGGTCAACTGACCGCAAAGCTCACGTTCACAACCGCGTTCACATCCTTTTCGATCGACGAAGTATCGTTCACTCCGTAATCCGAAACCTCGGTCGATTCGGGGGCGGTGATCTGCATAACGCCCATCTTGGCCGAGCGGATCGAGCCGATATTGCTGCCCGTGCTTTCGGCTATCCGGTCCGCTCTGGCCTTCGCGTCCTTTGCAGCTTCACCAAGCATCTCTATCTTCAGGTCGCCAAGCTTCGTGTAGTAAAACTGCGGCGCGCTTGATTCGAGCAAGATGCCCTGATTGATAAGTTCGGTCGACTCTCGCGAGATCTGTGAGACACGATCTACATCCTGCGACGTGACGCTGACCGTTTGTTTGAGCGAGTAGCCGGTGATCTCATTCGTCGCACGTCCTTCCTCGTCAGTCTTTGTAAGGGCAGTCGTCGAGATCGACGAAACTGTGATCTGGCTTTCCTGAATACCTTTTTCGATCAGATATTTCTTGATCCGGTCGACGTAGTCCGCCAACAGCTTGTACGCTTCGCGAGGCTCGGCCGACTGCGTTGCCACACCTGCATTCCAGACGACAAGGTCCGACTTGATCCGCTTCCTCGCCGAGCCCGTTACGGTGATCGCTTCCTCGCTCTTCTTCGTGCCCGTATACGCCCAACTCAAGATCATCGACGAGACGATCAGCCCGATCGCGAGTGCCGATCCACCTCGAAAGAATTCATTCACTTTATCAATGCTCACTTCAATATCCCTCCTCAGGGTGAACCGATAGTAGAGGATTCGATTCTGCAAAATAACGTATGCGGACACAGCGCGATGTTGTGGGAATCCACAGTCGGACGATTTCTCAGAACGTAATTGTCTTTGACACCTTTTTGCGTCCTTCGCGTCTTGGCGTGGAACTTCTTTTTTCACGCAGAGACGCCGCGAACGCAAAGAGATGACCGATCCCTATGAAAGTTCTACTGGTTGCAATTGAAGATGCTGAAAGCTAGGATTGAGGACAACTAAGAGGTACTAAAGTTATGAAATTTCCAGGCGGATTCGACATGCAGTCGATGATGAAACAGGCCCAGCAGATGCAGGAGCAGATGGGCAAAGAGATGAAGAACACGGTCGTCGACGCGTCCGCGGGCGGCGGCGCCGTTTCCGTAAAAATGCGCGGCGATTTTGAGGTCGTCGGACTCACGATCTCGCCAGATCTCGTCAAAGACGGGGATGTCGAAATGATCCAGGACCTGACCGTCGCCGCTCTCAACGAAGCCCACCGTAAGGTCGAAGAATCGCTCAAAGGCAAACTCGGCGGAATGCTGCCACCGGGGTTGATGTAGGCAGAAATTTTTTAACAGGATGGACAGGATGAAGAGGATATACTGATCCTGAATATCCTGTTCATCCTGTTTAATTTGATTTAAATGTTGGACTACTCAGAGCCAGTCGCTCGACTTATCGACGAATTCAAACGTCTGCCGGGCGTGGGACATAAAAGCGCGCAGCGGCTTGCGTTCTACATCCTTCGCCGGCCGAAGACGGAGATCGATGCGTTCGTCGAATCGCTCCGTGAGGTGAAGGAGAAGATCGTTTTCTGCTCGACGTGCAACAATCTGACGGACGTTGATCCGTGCCTCTACTGCGCCAATCCGAAACGCGACCGCTCGATCGTCTGTATTGTCGAGGAGCCCTATAACCTCGTCGCGGTCGAGAAAACGCGTTCGTTCCGCGGCCTCTATCACATCCTCCACGGCTCGCTTTCGCCGATCCGCGGCGTCGGGCCGGACGAGCTGATGATCGCCAATCTTTTGCCGCGACTTCTGCCCGAAAACAACGATGGCGTCGAGGTCCTTGAGATAATCATTGCCACCAACCCAACCACCGAAGGCGAAGCAACCGCTAACTACATCGCGCGTCTCTTAAAACCGCTCGGCGTCCGCGTCACCCGCATCGCCATGGGCATGCCAGTCGGCAGCGATCTCGAATACGTCGACGAAGTGACGATGGACAAGGCGTTATCTAATAGACACGAAATATGAAATTCAGTGAGATTAGCTTGAAGATCCCCGTGTACGAGGGCGGACTCGCTGATCCCGGGCAAGACGACGACTTTATTGACGTCCAGATCGATCATGGTGAAGTCGTTGTTTGGGCCAACCCATCGGGACTGAGGACGTTAGCGATTCGTCTGCTCTCACTTGCCCAAGAGGATGTCCCAGAAGGCTATCACTTCCATCTTTCATCATCTTATGGGCTCGAAGAATCGTCCGCGTCTCTAATTCTCGGGCGACAACGCGACTCCACCGGATAGTTAGGTAAACCTGTCAATGTCAACGAGCGTCAAAAGGCTCCGAATACCTGACTTAATATTCAACAGGAGAGGAACTTTTACCTTTCGTCTAATTCTGTTCGTATTTGGGGCTGCACTCAAACTCTTCTTCCGACGCATCGAAACCGTTAACGCCGACACGGTCCCCAGAGGAACAGGCGTCATTTTCGTGATGAACCACCCGAACGGCCTCGTCGATCCGGCGTTGGTTTTCGTCGCATTACCGCGCCGCATTTCGTTCCTCGCGAAATCGACGTTGTTCAAGATGCCGGTGATCTCGTTCCTGCTCAAGACGGTCGAAGCGTTGCCGGTTTATCGGAAAATGGACGCGGGTGCGGACGTGTCGAAGAATCAGGAAACGTTCCGAGCAGCAGAAGAACGGCTCCGAAACGGCGGCTCGATCGCGTTGTTTCCCGAAGGCGTCTCCCACAACTCGCCGAAGCTGCTGCCGCTCAAAACCGGAGCCGCTCGCATCGCGCTTGGAGCGGTCTCAGTCGGCGACGAACCCATCGACCTTCGCATCGTTCCCGTCGGCCTTTACTACACAAACAAAACGACGTTCCGCAGCGAAGTCTTGCTGCATTTCGGCGATGCGTTCCGCGTGGAACGAATAGCACCCGACGCCAACGGACAGCCGCCAAAAGAAGCCGTCAAAGCCCTCACCGCGCAGATCGAAACCGCGATCCGCGAAGTAACGATCAACGCCGAGACCGAAGCCGAGATTCACACCGCTTCGATCGCCGAACGCATCTTCGCCGCCGCAAGCGAAGAGAACGAGAACCTTGGCGAAAAGCTTGATTTCAAGAAGCAGTACGTAGAGAATCCGAACCTGACCGAAAAACTCGCGAAGTTTGACGCCAAGCTAAACGCCGCCGGACTCGAACCCGAACACCTATCGCTCGCAAACCTATCGCAGGGATTCGTGGTCCGCCAGGCGATCTTTCAGACGTGGGCTCTTATGATGCTGCTGCCGCTCACGGTCTTTGGCACGATCCTGCATTTTCCTGCATATCAACTGATAAGACTGACCGCATATCTCTTCTCGCGACACGACGCAGATGACATCGCTTCGACGGTAAAAGTCCTCGCTGGCATCGTCTATTTTCCGCTAACGTGGTTGATCGCGGCCAGCATCCTCTACTTCCTTTCCGGATCGTGGATACTAGCTCTAGCGTCAATCCCATTTTCGTTCGCCGCCGGTTACATCACGCTTTACTCATGGGAAGAGGCCACAGAAATGAGCGGCTGGGCAAAAGCGATCTGGACTTTTCTGACGGACAAAGACAACTTCCTCCGCCTCTACGTCGAACGCCGCGAACTCACAGCCTCTCTCGAAACCTTCGATCGGTAAATAGCAATCAAGGGCCAGCTCCGATCGGAGCCAAAAACACAAATGCCGCCCGAAAATCTCCAGGCGGCAGTATCCATCGGTTGCGTAGATATTAGAAGCGGACTTTTTCTTCTGCCGCCTCTGATGCGCTTCGCGAGGTCTTCCAGTCCTCTTCGGACTCGTAAAAATTAACGTCGAAGGTCAACAGGGTTTTCACAGGAATGCCGTCGTATTCTTCGGGGCCGTCCTCAAACCGGGCTATGGCGCCGATGCCGATCACTTCGGTATTGATCTCTTTGCACAGCTCGATCGTCTCTGCGATCGCCCGGCCCGAGCGGATAATATCGTCAACGATCAGCACTGGATGCACGTCGCTCTCGGCCATATACTGGCGAAACTGCCGCTTGCCGTCCTCCATCTCTGCCCAATAGATCTGCTCGGCGCTCAGGGCCTCGCGGACGCCGAATGCGACCATTATGCCGCCCGGGCTGGGGCTGATCACGGAGACCTTCGGCAGGCGGCTCGAGATCGATTTCTCCATACGGAATAGCCGGCTCAAACCGACCGACAGGATGCGGGCGTTGTCGTAATAGCGAAACGCAAGCGGCATCTGAAAATAATGCGATGCATGCTTGCCGTTGGGATAGATGAAGTGGCCTTTACGGTAAGCCCCCGTGGTTTTCAGGATGCCCATTACCGATTCCGGAGTCGGGATAAGATCTACCATTGTTGAGTCTCCTAGCTATAAAAACGCGAATAGACATTATTGACCAGCCGATGCCGTTTTTCAAATTTCGCCCTTCAGAACGCGCTCGATGGTCCGCTTGTCGTGTGTGGGCAATTTCTCCGGGATCTGATCAAACGAATACCAGCCGAGATGATCGATCTCCGAACTTCGGACCTCGCCTTCTTCAGTAGCGGTCGCCGCAAACAATATCTCGATGTGACGCCCGAGCGTTCGCACAAACAGCATTCGAATGTTGTCGATATCGATGCCGGTTTCTTCTTTCAATTCGCGTGCAATCGCCTCGCTCGGCTGCTCAAAGGCGTCGATGAAACCGCCCGGCAGTCCCCAGCCTGTGACCGGGCGAAGCAGGTGATGGAGGATCAGCACGTTGCCCTCCGCATTGATCACAACCGCCGCTGCCGAAGCGGTAAACGTGGATTGCACACGACGAATAAAAAAGCGCCTGAAGCTGCCCGGAAGGGCTCGCCAAAAGCCGCCGAAGAATCGATAAGACATTACACCGCATAGTTTAACAGCTTGGGTCGAAAACACTTGGCAGATCGCAGTGCGCTTGCGTATTCTTTATATGCATCCAACGAATGCGCGGCCCTTGTTTTCACCCTAGCCGCTTCGGATACAGATGAAGTTTTTTGCCCTCACAAGCTTATTTTGCGCCGTGGTTTCGCTCGGCTGCGGATCTATGACGTCGCCGCTGAGCGTTGCGGCCGAAGAACCTTTGATCAAGCCGTCACCGACCCCGATCGCTGACGAAAACGTTATCTCGATCGCCGCCGTGGGTGACGTAATGCTCGCGTCGCCCTTCCCGGACGACACGCGTATGCCGCCGAACGACGGCAAGGGAATGCTCGATGACGTTGCCCCGATTCTTTCCGCGGCGGACGTCGCGTTCGGCAATATGGAAGGCCCGATCATCGACAGCGGCACGTCGGCAAAGTGTAAGCCGAAAAAACCGGTCACGCCGACTCCGACTCCGTTGGCCTCCGCGACGCCGAAGCCGATCATCTGCTACGCGTTCCGTATGCCAACGCGTTACACGAAATACCTGCAGGAAGCAGGTTTCGATGTGATGAGCGTGGCGAACAATCACGCGCTCGATTTCGGGACCGCCGGACAGCTCAGTACCCGGAGATCGCTCGACGCGAACGGCATCAAACACGCCGGCGGCGACCGTGCGAAATTCTCGACTGCGTTTCTCGAAGTAAAAGGGAAGAAGGTCGCGTTTATAGGCTTTGCTCACAACACGGTCTCGCCGAACGTTAACGATCTGGTCACCGCGAAACGCCTCGTACAGGAAGCGGACCAGGTTGCCGACATTGTCGTCGTATCATTCCACGGCGGAGCGGAAGGTGCGGCGTATCAGAACGTGCCAAAACAGACTGAAGTCTTCTTTGGCGAAAAACGTGGCAATCTTCCGCTGTTCGCCCGCACTGTCATCGACGCCGGAGCCGATCTTGTCCTCGGCCACGGCCCGCACGTACTCCGCGGAATGGAGATCTACAAAGACCGCCTCATCGCCTACAGCCTCGGCAACTTCGCCACCTACGGCTGGTTCTCGCTCCGTAATGAAACCGCCCTCACCATGATCCTCGAGGCTCACCTCGCACCCGACGGCAAGTTTATCGGCGGAAAGATCTATGCCGGCAAACAAGAGGGCCGCGGAATTCCAACTCTCGATCCATCCGGCGACTCCATCAAAAAGGTCCGCTCTCTTTCAAACTCCGACTTCACCACGACCGCTCCCAACATTACCGACGACGGAACGATCGACAGGCAGAAACACGACCGTTAGGGAGTGTGTCCGAGGCGAGTATTCGGGGCGGCCAAGGAAGACCGCACAACTCGGCCGATAGTCGGTTATCGACGACGGAA
>DAIOWA010000077.1:0-8685 GCA_036758705.1 Pyrinomonadaceae bacterium
GAGCGAGATCAGCCTGGAAGCCGCTGGCGAACTGGATAGCGCTGATCGTTACGAGCTTCGTATTGCTGTCGATGAGCGAGCAGAATTCGTCGAGGTCGATGCGGCCGTCGCGTTCGGGAGCGAGTCGGAGTTCGACGCCGAACTCATCGCGGACGCGTCGCCACGGATAGAAGTTCGCCGGGAATTCGCCCGCGAAACTTACGATGTTGTCGCCCTCGGCCCAATCGATACCCGCCGCGACCGAGGCGAATCCGTCCGACGTGTTTCGCATAAACGCGATCTGTTCGGGCCTTACATTCAGCATCAGGCCAAGCAGGCCGCGTGCTCGGTTCTTGGTCGCGATCCAGTCGGTGTAATGCTCCGAACCGTGATTCGATACGTCGGCGATCTGCGACATTACGGCCTCGGCGGCGGTCGAGGGCACGGGCGCGACGGCTGCGCTGTTCAGGTATGTATAGTTATTCGCCGCGGGAAATAGGGATCTGATGTGCTCGTTCATCGTAAATTCTTTGACAAAGACACGCCGCAAGGCTAACTTCTATCGTGGCAATGCTTTGTCGTTTTCGGAGTCTTGTTCTTCCGAAATTATGGCCCTTTTCTCAAATAAAGACCAATACGATTTTGGGCTGATATCTTCAGCGGATGACGCGGGGATCGAATCTCGCGATCTTCGCAAAGAGGCATCGCGAAGCTTTTGGTGGGAAACGCTGCGGCTCGTCCGCGATGTGTTTCTGATCATCGTTGTCTTTATTCTCGTCGGCGTCTTTTTTGTTCAGCCGGTGGTCGTTGACGGCAGTTCGATGCTCCCGCAGCTTCACGATGGTGAGCGGCTGCTCGTCAATAAATTCATTTACTACGACGTAAAAAGCGTCAGCTTCGGCCATCTCGAACGCGGTGACATCGTCGTGTTCTGGTATCCGGAGGATCCGTCAAAGAGCTACGTAAAACGTCTGATCGCGTTTCCCGGCGAGACCGTCGAGATCAAGGACGGCAAGGTCTTTGTTAATGATCACGAGCTGATCGAACCTTATATTTCCGCAGAACACAACCATTCGCGATATCCCTTTCCGCGGACGGAAGTGAAGAACCACACCTACTTCGTGATGGGTGACAACCGCGACAACTCTGCAGATTCGCGTACGTGGGGATTCGTGCCGGAAAAATACGTCTACGGCAGGGCATTCTTTAGATATTGGAAGCCGCAGAATATCGGTTTTGTCAGGCACGCAGATTATCCCGATCTGCCGTCTCCCTCGACCACCGATATGCGCGCCGAAGATCAGGAGCGCTGAACTGCGTGCCGCCCGGTTTTCCGCTAGAATACTTAAATAATGACAGAGCGAACTAAAGCGATCCTGGTTTTAGAGGACGGACGGACATTTGCGGGCTTGGCATTTGGTGCGGCGGGCGAGACGTTTGGCGAGATGGTCTTTAATACGTCGATGACCGGCTATCAGGAGATCTTGACCGACCCGAGCTACGCCGGGCAGATCGTATGTATGACGTATCCGCTGATCGGCAATTACGGTGTTAATGAAGAGGACGTCGAATCGCGTCGGCCGTGGGTGGAAGGATTCGTTGTTCGTGAGGCAAGCCGGATCCGTTCTAATTGGCGTGCGACGGAATCGCTTGACGACTATCTGAAAGAACACGACATCGTCGGCATCGAGCAGATCGACACCCGAGCGCTCGTTCGACACATCCGAGACAAGGGTGCGATGCGTGCCGCGATATCGTCGGTCGAGTCAGATCCGAAGGCTCTGCTGGAGCGTGTACTCGCTTCGCCCGATATGAAGAACCGCGAACTTGCGACGGCTGTGACGATCGAAGAGACGTTCGATTATCCCGCGATGGACGAGACGAAGTTTCACGTGGTCGCGTATGATTTTGGTGTAAAGACGAACAGCCTTCGCGAATTCGCCAAGTACGGCTGCAAGATCACAGTCGTTCCGGCTGGGACGTCTGCCGAGGAAGTGCTCGCTCTCAAGCCGGATGGCATCTTCTTGTCGAACGGTCCGGGAGATCCGGCGTCGATGACGTCGGTCGTGGATGAGATCAAGAAGCTCACCTCGTCGAACGTACCGATGTTCGGCATCTGTCTCGGCCACCAGATCCTCGGCCAGGTATTTGGCGGTGAGACGTTCAAGATGAAGTTCGGCCATCGCGGCGGCAACCAACCGATCAAGGACCTCATGACCGGCAAAGTCGAGATCACTTCGCACAATCACGGATTCGCCGTCGATCCCGATTCGCTACCCGCAGATGTCGAGGTCACGCACATCAACCTAAACGACAACACGGTCGCCGGCCTCCGCCATAAAACGCTGCCGGTATTCTCCGTCCAGTATCACCCAGAGTCAGCCCCAGGCCCGCACGATTCTGAATATCTGTTCGAACGGTTTATCGAGCTAATGTCGAAGTAGGATTAATTGGAACTGGAATGTTGACCCAGGAAGAGGTGCTTCTAGATTAGCTCTTGAAAAAGCTCTGATACGCCTTTCAGAACGTAATTTGTTTTAGAACGTGTCAATTCGCCAACGCTCTTCGTCATTATTCCTGTACTCGCGGTGAAAAGCTTACCCGGACGTGCATAGCTGACGGCGATCAGCGATCCGGAAGAAAAATCAGAGTTAGTCAACTCAATGGCTTGAGTGTCGGTGTACGCTTTACTTGTTATCTGAAAGAGAATCCAATCTCCGCGACCAGCATCAGCAAGGATCACAGCCGGACGCAATTTGGAATTCGAAAGATCGGAGAATGGAAAGCGAACTAAAACTACGGTTCCAACTGAAGGTGTGACCAAGCTTCGTCCTCCTCGGGCCGCAGCCAGTCTTCAGCGAGGGCTTCCTCGCTAAGCAAGGCAGGTTCAAGGGTGCCGACATCGGCTCTTTCGTCCAAGACGGTGACGAGAGCTCGATGCCCTTTGGGGAGCGATACATCCTCTAATAAAAGGACTCGCCCGGTCGAATCTATCACTGCTTCGACTGTCTGAATCATAACACCCGGATTATAGCATGAGACTAGAACCCGTTGTGTAGGCGGCGAACGGTGCGCTGGCAACGGCATTCTGATAACGTTGATTTCAGGTAATGAATATCGTTTCGCTCGAAAATGTCTCGAAGAATTATGGCTTCAAGCCGTTGTTCGAGAACGTGACGCTTGGGCTTGAGGACCGCGACAAGATCGGGATAATCGGTGCCAACGGTTCGGGCAAGACGACGCTCCTGCGGATGATCGCGGGTGTTGAAGAACCCGACACCGGCCGGGTGATCCGCGCAAAAGGCCAGACGCTAGCCTATCTTTCGCAGAATCCACCATACGACGAAAACCTGACGGTGCTCGAGACGATCTTTGCTTCGAGCAGCGGCGTGATGCAGACGATCCGCGATTACGAGGCTGTTTGTCACGACGTCGCCGCGGGTGCACACGACGATGCGACGCTTCAGCGAATGACCGATCTTCAGCATGAGCTCGAGATGAACGGCGGCTGGGAGGTCGAGGCAAATGCGCGTGCGGTCCTTCAAAAGCTCGACATCACCGACACATCGGCAAAGATGGGCACGCTCTCCGGCGGACAGCGAAAGCGAGTCGCATTGGCGCACGAACTTATCTTCAAGCCCGACATCCTCATCCTCGACGAGCCGACAAATCACCTCGACGCCGACACGATCGAGTGGCTCGAAGCGTATCTCGCACGCTATACGGGAGCATTGCTGCTTGTCACACACGATCGCTATTTTCTTGATCGCGTGACGGACCGGATCTTTGAGGTTGACCGCGGTACGGTGCAAAGTTTTGCAGGGAACTACGCATATTACCTTGAGAAGAAAGCGGAGCAGGAAGAACTGCGACAGGTCGAGGGACACAAACGCGAGCAGCTTATCAAGAAGGAGCTTGCATGGCTCCGCCGAGGAGCGAAGGCTCGCACGCGCAAATCGAAGCATCGCATCGAAGCGGCCCACTCGCTGATGGCGATGCCGAAGGAACAGGCGAAGGGCGAGGTCGATATCGCGATCGGTTCGAAGCGGCTCGGGTCTAAGGTGATCGAGATCAACGGCGTGTCGAAGTCGTATGGGGCGAACAGACTGATCGACGACTTCACATATCTGCTCAAACGCGACGACCGCATCGGCATTATCGGTGCGAACGGCAGTGGGAAAACGACGCTACTCGATATGATCACCGGCCGTGTCACACCTGACGGCGGCGAGATCGAGACCGGCACGACCGTCCACATCGGCTACTACGATCAGGAAAGCCGCGAACTCAACGACGAGCAACGCGTGATCGATTACATCCGCGATGTTGCCGAGTATGTGACGACGAACGAAGGCGTCCAGATCACGGCCGGCAAGATGCTTGAACGGTTTCTCTTTACGCCCGCGCAACAGTACGCGGTGATCGGGAATCTGTCGGGAGGCGAACGCCGTCGACTATACCTGTTGCGGATCCTGATGGGCTCGCCGAACGTGCTGCTGCTCGACGAACCGACGAATGATCTCGACATCCCAACGCTGATCGCGCTCGAAGAATATCTCGACGACTTCGCCGGAGCCCTCATCGTCGTCAGCCACGACCGCTACTTCCTCGATCGCACTGTCGACAACATCTTCAAATTCGAACCCGGCGGAAAGGTGCGCGAGTTCGCAGGTGACTACACCGCTTACTTAGAAGCCCAGGCTCGAGAGGAAGCCCTTGTCAGAACCGCGAGCGATAGCGACCGGGTTCAGACTCCCCTGACATCCACTACAGTTTCTGAGAAGCCGAAGTCCAAGAAACTCAGCTTCAAGGAACTCCGCGAGTACGAAGAGATAGAGAAACGGATCGCCGAAACCGAAGCCCGCCTGCCTGTGATCGACAAAGAATTGGCCACCGCCGCAAGCGATGCGGGCCGCGTCAACGAACTCTTCAACGAGCAGCAAACCCTCAACGTCCAACTCGAAACCGACCTGACGCGCTGGGCCGAACTTGCGGAACGCCACGAAGGCTAGAAGTTCTAGTACAATAGCGGGCGATGCAGGCGTTCCTCGATTTCCTGGCCGCGAACTGGCGAGAGCTGCTTGTGCTGACGCGCGAGCATATCTTCATCGTCCTGCTGTCGACCGGCCTCGCGATCCTGATCGGCCTGCCGCTGGGAATTCTACTGACGCGGATCAAATCGCTCCAGGCACCCATCCTTGGCTTCGCAAACATCATGCAGACTGTGCCGAGCCTCGCTCTGTTCGGCCTGCTGATCCCAATACCGTTCATCGGCGGCATCGGCGCTCGGACTGCGATCATAGCTCTGGCACTGTATGCATTGCTTCCCGTGATACGCAACACGGTCACCGGAATCCTCGGCATTGATCCGAAGATCCGTGAAGCTGCGACGGCGATGGGAATGACCGACGGACAGATCCTGAGAATGGTTGAACTGCCGCTGGCGGCGCCGGTGATACTGACGGGAATTCGCGTCGCGGTAGTTATATCCGTCGGCGTCGCAACGGTCGCGGCCGCGGTCGGAGCGGGCGGGCTTGGAACATACATCTTTCGAGGCCTGCGTCAGAATGACAACAATCTGCTCATCGCCGGTGCGCTGGCTTCCGCATTGCTTGCATTGCTCTGCGACTTTGCCCTTGGTCAGATCGAGCGGTCATACAAGATCGGGGAACGTAGTACCGGCGGGCGAAGATTTTCTATCGCATCTACCGTTGGGCTTCTGGGCGTCTTGATCGGCGCTAGTTATTTCTCAAATTTCAGATCTGAAATTTCAGATAATTCCGGGCCGGCTTTGCCCGGTGAACGGCGGCGGGTCGTGGTGGGCTCGAAAGACTTTACCGAGTCCATCATTCTCGCCGAGATCCTCGCGCAGATGCTGGAGAAACAAGGCGTCGAGGTCGTGAGGCAATTCGAACTTGGCGGGAATCTTGCACACGAAGGCCTGCTCTCGGGCGAGGTCGATGTTTATCCCGAATACACCGGGACGGCTTACACGGCGATATTGAAGAAAGAGCCGAAGACCGATCCTCAAGCCGTTTACGACGAAACGAAGGCCGAGTACGCCGAGAAATTCAACCTGACCCTGAGCCCGCCGCTCGGCTTCGCAAACGATTTCGCGATACTTGTTCGCGGCGATGTGGCGCGGAAGAATAACCTGAAAACCATCTCTGACGCGGTCCCGATCTCGCGCAATTGGCAGGCCGGATTCGGGCAGGACTTTATGTCGCGGGCCGACGGTTATCCGGGTTTCTCGAAGGCTTACGGATTCCAGTTCGCACGACAGCCGCGTGAGATGGACCTATCGCTCACCTACCGGGCCCTTCAGTCCGGCGAACTCGACATCATCGCCGGCAACTCCACCGACGGCCTCATCGCGGCTCTCGACCTCTTCCAACTCGAAGACGACCGCCGCTACTTCCCGCCGTATCAGGCTGTGTTCATTGCTCGGAACAATTCTGCAACGGTTCTGCAGGTGGTGTTCGACAAGATTGCAAATGCGATCTCGACTGAAGAAATGCGGAAGCTGAACTACGAGGTTGATGGACGCAAGCGATCGCCGAGGGAAGTTGCGATTGAGTGGGTTCAAAGCAACGGAAAATGATAATAAAGCAATTCTTATAACAGCCAGCTTAAATTATTAATTTTCCCTTGCAACTTCTCGTAAATTCCTGTAATCTCAATAACTTGTTGTTTCCATCGCTCTTTTGTCGACGGTATTTCGCCCTCAGCGTGAGGTTGCGAACAGGATAGTTCGAGCGGATGGTAGGTTAGGAAAAATCGGAAGTGGCCTGTTGTTGGGCCTTCAAACGTTGGTACTTCGCTTCAGCCGTTACGCTTAGATTCATACCCCGCGTTAGACACTTCTCAATACGATCCCGAATTGGTTTCTGCACGCTCATCTAGTTGAGTTGTGCGTTACGCCCTTACTAACGTGCGGGCTTCTGCAAAGAAACGCCCTTACTAATGTGCGGGCTTCTGCAAGGGAATTCGGTCGATCAGAGGAAAGTTAAATACACAATGAGTTTTAGAGATTTGGGCTTGCATGCTGCCTTTGTGGACAGGTGCGAGCGTTTGGGCTATAAACAGCCTACACCTATTCAAAAGAAGGCAATCCCTGTTGTTCTCGAGGGCGGCGATGTCATCGGATGTGCCGAGACCGGGACCGGAAAGACGGCGGCGTTTCTGCTGCCGATACTGAGCCAGCAGGTCAAACAACTTAATAAAAAGGGACTTCGCGTCCTTATCCTTTCGCCTACCCGCGAACTGACCACGCAGATCGAGGCGTCGTGTCGCGCGTTCTTGCCGAAAGGCTTGACCTGTGCGGCGATCATCGGCGGAACCGGCTATCCGAAGCAGATCAAGGCGCTGAAGGATGGGGTGAATATCCTTATCTGCACACCCGGCCGTCTTATAGATTTCATGGAGCAGGGCCTGGTTAACTTTAAGGGGCTCAATACATTAGTCCTCGACGAAGCCGACCGGATGCTCGATATGGGCTTTCTGCCGGCGATCAAACGGATCGTTCAGGCGGTCCCTGAAAAGCGGCAGACCCTGTTTTTCTCCGCTACGATGGCAGGTGAGATCGAGCGTGTCGCAATGTCGATCGTGAAGGATCCGACATGGATCGAGGTTTCGAAACGCGGAACCGCTGCTGTTACGGTCGATCAGAAGGTTTATCCTGTAGCATACGAGCATAAGCTCCCGTTGCTCTTGGAACTTCTTGGAAAAGAAGACTTTGAGCGTGTACTGGTGTTCACCCGAACCAAGCGTGGAGCCGACCGCATTGCTCATATCCTGGAAAAACGTGACTTGAAATCGAACCGTATTCACGGGGATCGATCGCAGTCCCAGCGTGATACGGCTCTCAAGAACTTCAAATCCGGCAAGACCCGCGTCCTGGTCGCTACCGACCTTGCGGCACGCGGAATCGACGTAGATTCGGTCTCACATGTGATAAACTATGATGTTCCGGTCGTGCCAGAGGACTATGTTCATCGAATTGGCCGAACGGGAAGAGCGGGCAACACAGGCCGAGCGATCACACTGTTGACAAGTGCCGAAGAGCATTCAATGCGGGCGATCGAAAAGCTGACCGGACAAGCGGTCGAGCGTGTAGTACTGCCCGATTTTGGCGGCGTTGCATCGGCCGCGTTTAAGTCGGCTGAAAGCGGCCGAAAAGCGGCAAGGCCAGTCCGATCATTTGGGCGGCGACGCCGATAAGCTTGAGGAAAAACGAATATGGCAGCAGCTAAGACAGAGAAATACGCGGTCGGCGACAAACTGCAGATGATGTGTTCTGCATGTGACACCGAGCAGGACCATACGGTCCAGACCGTTACGAAGTTGGGTAAGATCACGTCGGCCGTGTGCGATACATGCCAGACGGCGAGCACGTTCAAAAGCGGTGTGAAGACATCGGTTTCGGTCGGCAGCAAAGGCAAAGCTGCCGGACCGTACGATCGGCATAAGAAATACCGCAAGGGACAGGCGATGATGCACGACAAGTTCGGCCACGGCGAGGTAACCGCAGTGCTTGAACCGCAGAAGATCGACGTGCTGTTCGGCGATACCACGCGGCGCCTGATCCACGCTCAGGGAGCCTAAGCTTCAACCAATTAAAACCAAAAGCGGCTCGAATTTACTCGAGCCGCTTTTCATTTTGGTGCAGAAGCCCGCACGTTAGTAAGGGCGTTAGCGCCAACTTGG
>DAIOWA010000078.1:0-8643 GCA_036758705.1 Pyrinomonadaceae bacterium
GATGGTCGAGCTGGATTTCTTCGCCCGCTTCTACAAGATGTCGGACGAAGAGGTGATCGAAAAACTCCACGCGGCGGGTATGGATTCGTGTCCCGGCGGCGGTGCCGAGATATTCGCCGAACCCACACGAAGCAGGATCTGTGATCACAAGTGCGACGGCGACCGTTGGCTCGAGCTTGCCGGCAAGGTTCACAACGCAGGCTTGAAAACCAACGCGACGATGCTCTACGGTCACATCGAATCTATCGAAGATCGCGTCGACCACTTCGTACGCCTCCGCGAACAGCAGGACAAGACCGGCGGATTTCAGTGCTTCATCCCGCTCGCGTTCTATCCGCCCGGAACCGCACTCTCGACGCTTCCCGGCCCCGACGCGATCGACAACCTTAAGACCATCGCCGTCTCACGCCTGATGCTCGACAACTTCGACCACGTTAAGGCCTATTGGGTCATGCTCGGCAAACAAACCACCCAGATGGCCCTCCACTTCGGCGCCAACGACGTCGACGGCACCATCACCGACGGCGGCGAACTAACCCACGCCTATTCCGTCGAAGAAGGCGGTGAATCCAAAATGACCAAACCCGAACTAATCCAAATGATCGAACGCGCCGGATTCGAAGCTGTGGAAAGAGATACGGTCTATAACCGCGTTGAAAGGGTAGGAGTGTGAGATCTATGGAAATCGCCGTTTATCGTCACAGTGATGAGCCTGAGGTCTTGGAGAATCCACCCAAAGTCTCGGGTGAAGAGATGCTTCCCGAATTCGGCCTCGATCTAACCGAGATCTGGTAGTGCATCGACGGCGGCGAACTCACCCACTGTTAACGCTGCGTCGATCTCCTGATTCCTTTCTCGCCGATCGTCACGATCGCATTCTTGACGCGCACCAAAACGATCTTCCCTTTTTCACAGGTGTTAGCGGTCTCAAAAACGATGTCGCCCTCATCGCCCTTTTTAACCCGGAAATCACCCCAATTGCCGCCGCGGGTAAATGCTTTTCTTAACGCAGGACTGGCTCGTGACAGATCGGGACAGGGTGAATCAGGCATATACAATTTTGATGTATCCGTGATTTGCGCTCGGCCTGTAGAAGGCAGAGTTTTGATGATGTCTGCCGTCTGTATGACATTCGTCTGTTGGTCAAGTAAGCTCTTCACTCTTTCGAAATTTTTCTGGATCGCCCTAACCAGCGGAACGCCTATTTTCCCGCGCGTCATTGGTTTGTCCGAAACCGAAATTTCGTCGAATTTGACCCCGTAAACTCTGCCGACCCACTCGTAAAATTCCTTTTCAGTGACCTCCTGTTCCGGGTGACAGGTACCATCTTTGTCGCAAAGATTTATGCCTAAATTATTAAGCGTCTCGTATCCGACGCTATCGTTGCGCCGCACGTCCTTGAACACGGCCGTTCCGGTGCCGGCGGGTAGGCCGCTCGCAGAGTACGGGTAATTTATCGCGTAGTCCGGATTCGCGCGGACAAAGGCATAAAAGTCGTCGGAATTTTTCAGTTTCAGCTTAAAAACTGCCAGATTCGTCAATCGGTCTAGATGAAAATAGAACATATCGACGAACTCAAAACGCGTCATCGGTTTTGCCGCATCATCAGGCGTATCGGCACGTAGATACCAGCGATTGAGAAACTGAGAAAGTTCCTTTTCCGATCTGAAATGCTCCGTCCACTCGTTAGCATTGGTTTCGGTATAGACGGATTCCGGCTGAGCATTCGCGATGCCGGAGCAAACAGTGAACAGCATCACCACCGCAATGGTCGATAGAGCTTGTTTCATAGCTTGTTGTTTTGATCTTTTAATGTGTCGAGATTGCAGTCAAGATACGCAGCCTACGCGCTAAACCCGGAGCTACAGTCGTCATTCATCTGTCCGCGTAAATAAACCCGTCGAGTGTTACGAATTCTTCTTTGTTCAATCTCTTGATCTTGAAGTTAGTCAGTTTCAGAACGATCTGTGATTCGTTTTCTTCTACGATCTCGACCCTTCCATTAGCGTAGCGCGGGTCTGTCTGAAAAGTTGCCCCGGTAAGAAATGAGTTTCGTTGTTCTCCTTTCACCTCACGATAGGTCGCCGCCCGCAGTTCATTCTGTCTCCAGCTCTTCTTGCCCGGCGCGTATGCCGCAATGTTGAACATTAACGTTTGCTGTCCGTCGATCTTTGATCTGACATTCACCACCAAGATGTCCCGCGGTTCATTGGTTCCGGTATCTTGTATCGAACCGCTGTCCGGCCGCGGTCTGTTTGATCTTTCGAATCTGATAACAGCAATGAAATCGGCCCAGGTTGTGCCGAACAAAGCTTCGGAATGTGCCAACTTAAGCAAGCTCTTGCCCGTGTTACTCAACTCCGCGTCAGTACCGGTTGCGATAGATGGACCGGTTTCGGGTAAAGTCGATTCTACCTTGAAGAATTTCCCCTCGACCGCTTTTTCCGAGACTCTCCTATTCAAACCCGAGCCGGTCTGTTCCATTTGAACGAGGGATATCTTATTGTCCCGATCAAACTTTCCTTTGAGCTTGAATGTGAAATTTCCGCCCTGTTCGATCACTGCTTCAAACTTCCCGGTTTTTTCGACCGTTCCGTTAAAAGCTTTTTCGGAATCATTGATCCTTAAAATTCCGCCCAGCGTCCCTTCAGCTGAGACCGAAAACTCGGCAACGATCATTTTCCGTTCAGAGAGCAGATCTACAAAAATAGCGCGATAGCTGCCGTCAAAAACTTGCCCGAAAGTCGCGGACGGAAGAAGAATAGCAAGGATGAAAATTAGTTTGGCCATTAGTGGTTTAACGAATGTTAGCAACGATGGTATGAAAAAAAAAGATAAGGGGGCGGAAGGTGCGGCACGTTAAAGCCAAACAAAGCCGAACGTGTGGATTCGACACGTCCTGCGACCCCCTCGCCTACCGTAAAAAGGAAGCTTCCGATCCTGTTTAGCCGGTTTCAGGCGCGCCGCGTCTGATCAATGACTGTATGCGCAGATGGCGGATCAGATGATCGGAACGAAGTGCTTGGTGACGCGGTCGCGGAGTTCGGAAGCCAACTGCTTTCGATCAGGATTCACTACGGGATCATCGCCAAAGTTGAGGATCGCCTTGAAACGACGCAGCGAGAAGAGTCGAAGAATGTGGGTCAGCAGCGGAGTGTCGTCCCACCAACACACCGCGTCGCTCGGCGGCGGTTCACCATCGGGTGTGCGGTAGCTGATCGAGAGATACGACACAGGCACGTCTGTCTGAGCCGCGAAAGCAAGGAACGACGAATTGAACGGCAGTACCGACTCACCTTTCGAACTCGTCCCCTCAGGGAACACGATCACTCCTTCGCCTTGTGATAGCCTTTCGATCACCTCTTGCCCGGCTCGCGGAATATCCCGACGACGTTCGCGGTTGACGTAGATCGTGCCCATATTGCGAACCATCGTGCCGACAAACGGCCAAGTCTCAATTTCGTGTTTTGCGACGAAGACACCTTTAACGGCGGCTCGAACAACCGGTATGTCGAAGTAGCCGAGATGATTTGCGACAAGGAAAAAGGGAGTCTTGGGCGGCGTGCCAATGATCTCGATCTCGCAATGAGCGATGCGTACAAACGCAGTCGCCCACCAGCCGAGTATCACCTGCCGCCAGTAAACCTTATTGGGAATGAATAGTGTGAGTGCGAGCCAAAGACCGTAGATACCGAACGTCGCGATAAATAATAGGACGAAACGGAAAACTGCTCTAAGGTGCCTCATCTTTCTCGATCTTTATGAAATTGTATCGCAGTAAAATACGCATCGGCAAAGGCTTACCGTTTCGCTCGGCCGGCCGCCAGTTCATCGACCGTACCGCTTTATCGACGGACTCGTCCAGGCCAAAGCCCGCCCAGCGTTCGATACTTGTGCGAGTGATCGATCCATCAGCGTCGATATCGACCTCGATATCGACCGTTGCACGCACACCGTAGCTCGATGCGAGTTCCGTATATTCCGGACGCATTCGCCGATACGGGATCGGAGTTCGCAGGCCTTTAGTAAGCGGCGAGCCTTCAGGCGGAACCTCTTCAAATTTTGCGTCTCGAACGATCGAGGTCTGATTCGATTTGAGGGATGCCGTAATTCGTTCTGCGAGGGCGGCGGTGTTGGCGATAAGTTTCTCGCGAGCTTCCTTCTCGCTCGCAGCTTCCACGCTCTCGCGAAACCAACCGATGAGCGAACCGGTACGAGAACTGACGACATACGCGATCGCGTAGGCCTCAAAATACGCCGGTCTATGGATCGATGCTCGCCGCTGTACGGCGGATCGCAGGAGAACAAAGTTACCCACACCGAGAACCTCGCCAAGCCGGCGTGCGTCCTGGGTTGTGAGATTGAATGGATCGGCGATCGTAACTGACCGAAACGCCGCCTCAGCCATCGAGGCATCGAGGATCTTGAGATCTTTGACAAGATCGGCGCGAATGGCAGCGACAAGTCCTTCGACTCTGGCTGTTTCAGGCTCGACGATAGCAACGCGCTGGGTATACACGACGGCCGCCGACAGCAATAGGATCGTGATCGCCGGAGCAAGCTTCATCTAGCTTCGATATAGTTTCTCGATCCGTTCGCGGGCCTCGGCAGGGAAGCAGATGCGATCGACGCGAAATCCTTTCTGTAGGCCGCGAACTGCCGAGCTGACTTCTGAGATCTCACGCAGCTGCGGCCGCGAAAATCCGTCCTCGACGTAGATCAGATCCTTAGGCTTGCCGCGGTCGCTTGAATAGAAGAAATGCGAGTCGTTGCCCGCCGTATCCTCAATGAAGTAGTAGTCGGTATCGAAGCCTGCATCGGCAACCGCGTCCCGCGCAGCTGCGATGAACTGATCCTTTTCTTCCGAAGCCATGTCGAGATCCAAAGCCTTGAAAAGTCGTCGATTGATAAAACGGGAAGCGAGATCGGAAAGCATCGGATCTGCCGAACTGCTCCAACGTTTGATATGAAAGATGAAATCCGAATCGTCGAGTGAAAGATGTTCATCAAGGGAGAGTTTCGTGCCAGCGAGCACTGATTCCATCGCGGAACCGCCGGCAACCCACGCATCGCCACCTTTTTTGAACAACATTAAGGCTTTTTTCAATGTCGACCGTAGAACAGCCTCGGCAGCCCTGAGAGTACGGTGAAAATAAACCTGCCGAAACATGTAGTAACGAGCTTGGAGATAATCTTCGACAGCGTGGATCCCGGCCGCCGACACGTAAAGCTGGTCGCGTTCTTCGTCGATCTCGATCGACTTGAGCACCCATTCAAGATCGTAGATTCCGTATTTCACGCCGGTCATCAGAGTGTCGCGAAGCAGGTAGTCCATCCGGTCGACATCAAGCTGTGACGAGACCAGCTGCCCAAGAGCCATCCGGCGGAAATCGCCACGGATGATGTCAGCGACGTCATTCGCAAGAGTTGCGGAATGTTGCTTTAGTCTGGAACCGATACCGCCCGACTCGTCCAGCACCGCTTCAACTGTGAAGTCTTCATGGTGAAATCCAAGAGCCGCTTCGATGACGTGCGAGAACGGTCCATGCCCGACATCATGAAGCAAAGCCGCGACCCTCACGGCAAGAGCATCGTCGTCAGATATCTCATATTTGCGGCCCAGCCGGTCAAGGACCCGAGTAGCCAAATGAAACGCTCCAAGGCTATGCGTGAACCGCGAATGCTCCGCCGTCTGATACGCAAAAAACGCCAACCCCAACTGCCTCACCCGCCGCAGCCGCTGAAACTCCGCCGTATCGATCAACCCCGCGATCAACCTCCCCCCAGCGTCGCCCAGATCCACCCTAACTATGTTATGCACCGCATCCCGGTAATTTCGTTCTTTCAAGGTATTGATGCGGAGAATTCTATCATCTTCTCGTTCGACTGTGTTCAGGTTCATATTGCTGAAAGTTTATTCAAAATTATGGATTTCCGGCGGTATGCTGAACTTATTTTAAATTCGGTCGCGCATTGGAGATTCCGCTAATTGTTGATGAATCTGAACTTACCTGCGTTTCAGCCGTTCCAGGCAACGGTTCGTCCCTATGGCGTGCATCTTGCGTAATAACTGTTAGGACCACTTTGTCCCATCGATTTTGATTTGGCGACCAAGTCGCAAGATCAAACACAAAAGGATTTTACATCTATTCAGGAGTTAAATATGCAACGAATCACAAGAGTTATCTCGATGTTCGTGCTCGTTCTCTCGGTCGCCGCTATCGCGTTCGGCCAAGAAACGACTGGAAGCATTGAGGTGACCGTAAAGGACCCTCAGGGAGCGGTAGTGCCCAACGCGTCTATTTCTGTGCAAAGCGCTGGTGGTACTGCTGGCTTCCGACGCAACGTTACGACAAACGACCAGGGCTTTCAGCGGCTTCTTCAGGTTCCTCCCGGAACATACAAGGTTACCGTGACGTCCGGTGGTTTCGGTGAAAAGACCACTGACGTGAACGTGGTGTTGGGAAGAATGTCGCCCGTAACGGTTGACCTCGGCCTGGCTGGTGCCACAGTTGTGGTTGATGTCGCGGCGAGTGAGAATCCAATCGACACGACCGAATCGAAAATTCAGACCAACATTACGGCCCAAACGGCTGACCTTCTTCCGAAAGGCAACAATTTTGCGAGCCTTTTGAAGCTTTCACCTGCGACCCGCCCGGAATCGAAGACTGGCGGTTACCAGATCGACGGCGCAAGTGGTTCTGAAAACACGTTTATTATTGATGGTAATGAGGTCACCAATCCGATCTCAGGAACTTTGGACAGTAACAATAACCTACCGTTTTCGATCGTGCAGGAGGTTCAAGTTAAATCTAGCGGATTCGAAGCGGAATACGGCGGAGCCACCGGCGGTGTGGTTAACGTTGTGACCCGCGGTGGAAACAATTCATTCCGCGGTGAATTCGGCGTGAACTTCGCGCCAGGTCAATTTCAGGCCGCTCGACGCCCGACCCTATACGTCAACGATGCGGGTAACCCCATCTATCTGCCGTATAGTGGATTCGACTCCGACCTGACATTTATCCCGACGGCCAGCCTCAGTGGACCAGTCATTAAAAATAAGATTTGGTTTATCGGTGCGTGGTCACCGCAAATCGTCGAAAGAGAGCGGACGATTCCTTATGCAGACTTGGCTCAGCAGACGTATCGGTCGAAGACGAAGTCTGAGTATGGATTCGGACGTATCGACGCTCAACCCTTTAGCTCACTTCGATTGTGGAGTTCGTATATATGGAACCCGATCGCGGTTGAAGGCAACATTCCCGCTATGACCAATATGTTCGATAGTGCATATGGAAGCGGTAATGGCCTGAGCGGAGTGGACTTTGAACAGCAGCGCGGGGGTCGTCAAAATTCGAATATCTTCACAGCTGCAGGTGTCTGGACGCCGACGAACAACTTCATTTTTGATGCTCGTTACGGGCGGAATTTCTTGAATGCCAAACTCGGTACATACGGTATTGAACTGCCGCTGCCGGGCTCAGTTACCAACACCTCTATTTTTGTTGATCCGCAAAGTGTCAACATTCCGGGTGGCACTGGAGCCGCCCCCGGAGGGTCAAATGGTATCCCTTGGGCTGATGGCACGGTGTTTGACGCCACTACGCGTGAAACGTTCGATGCAGCAGCTACGTTCATCACCAATTTCGGCGGCCGGCATGAATTCAAGGGCGGTTACCAGTACAACTCGATCTTCAATCAGGTTAACGCCCCTAGGAACCTGAGGCTCAACCTGCGTTATGGCTTTAGCGTGGGTGCCGTGGCCGGTAGAAGTATCACGCCCACTCCGGGTGCGATTGGTGCAGGACGCCTCCGCATTTACGGAGCCTTAGGCGAAGCCAGCAGCACGAATACCGGAATTTACTTCCAGGACAAATGGCAGCCGGTGCGCCGACTGACCTTAAACCTGGGCTTCCGCATCGAGAAAGAAGAAGTTCCGAGCTTTAACTCATTCAAGGGGATCGAATTTGACTGGGCGTCTAAGTTTGCTCCGAGAATCGGCGGTGCTTTCGATCTGACCGGTGATGGAAAGACGAAGGTTTCGGGTTTCTTTGGTTGGTTCTACGATCGATTTAAGTACGAACTGCCTCGCGGATCATTCGGCGGAAACGTCTATCAGAGCTACTATTTCGAGCTGATGGATCCGAATCAACGGTTTGACGCGCTTGATCCTGCGACGATCCTTGGCTCGGGTATCCCCCCCCTCTTTAATGGCGGAGAGTGTCCGGCAACGGGCTTTGTCGTAGCCCAGGTACGATGCGTTGTTGATCATCGCGTTCCTTCGAATGACCCGAGCCTCGATCCGACCGTCAGCGGCGGTATCGATCCGGACATTCTGCCCTACCGTCAGACCGAACTTACTTTCACTTTCGAGCGTGAATTGACCTCCAAGTACACTCTGGCTGCTCGCTACACCCGCAAGCATCTTGATCGTGCTATTGAAGATATCGGTTTCTTCAATGCGGAAGGTAGTGAGGCTTACATCATCGGAAATCCGGGCCTTGGCTTTGCCAAGGAATTCTATGAAGCTAGCGGCTTCACCGCACGCAAGGCCGTCCGGGACTATGATGCCTTTGAAGTAAGACTTGACCGGCGGTTCGCAAATGACTTCTTCTTCAACGCGAATTACACATACAGCCGTTT
>DAIOWA010000079.1:0-8621 GCA_036758705.1 Pyrinomonadaceae bacterium
GATCGGCTCGCCGACGAATCCCGGGTCGCCGTATTTGCGTCCCTGATCCGTACGCTGCCCAAAGGCGACAACGCTAAGCGAGGCTACTATCAAAAGAGCGAAAATAGTTTTTCGAACAACATCGCTCAGGGTGATTTGAGAATTCATGTTTCCTCCGTTACAGGTTTTGCCGGCAAGTCTGATGTGTGCGGATTTGCGGGCGGTCATTTGAAAACTTTGCGAAAACTGGACATGGCTTTGATCGCCAGGCCGCGGGGTACTGCTAAAAACTATTTCTTCCTGGATGCAACTCTGATAGGCTTCTTCGTCTTCGACGGAGCCTTTTCCTTAGCTGCTTCTTTCGGCGTCGATCTTTCCATTTCGAGCAAGGGTGACATCACCGGCGCCACGGCGACCGGCTTTCCGTCCTGCATGAATGCCGGAGCATTCGTCGGTGCGTCCGACTTTGCCTCGGTCGCCCCCTCCGGAGCGGTTCCCTGGATCAGGTCTCGATCGGTATATTTGCGCAGCGGCTTGTTCTCGACCGACGACACAAACTTGTCGCGTGCGATCTTTGTTACCTTGCGAAACACCAGCCGGTTTTCCTCAACCGCAACCAGTTGGCCGTTGAAGAACTTGTCGCCCGGATAAATCGTGTAAGAAAGCTTGATCGGCGTCGCTTCAACGATCGCGGCATAACCGCGCGGCGTCTTGAAGATCCCGGTCACCGCAAGTTCATCTACGGTAAGGACCGACGTGACCTTGGGAACCGGCAGATTGTTCGCAACTGCGTCCTCGCGGAGCCGCTTGTAGTAGTCGATCCGCTGCGCGACTGCCGGAACTCCGAAGGACTCAGGAGCTGATCCACCCTTTCCTGCCGGTCCGGCAACTTTCGGATCACGGGTTCGAGCCCATGCCGGCTTTTCAAACGGATCTCGCTGCGCACTGGCTTCGCTTACCGCTCCACCGACAACGACGATGGCAGCTGCCAGCATGGCGAGGCGAAAAAAGGGTTGCTGTATGGATATCTTGATCATGGCTTTTCTCTCTTTGGCTGGGTGGTTCGGAGTGATGTTATTTTGCAGGGGCGGCGGGGGCTGCTGCAGGCGCAGCGGGCTGACCGGGCTTCGTGCCGGGTGCCGCTGCCGGTTTGTTCAGCGCTTCCGGATCCGCATAATAAGCGGTCAGCAGGAACTGTGCATGGATCGTCTTCTCCGACTTCTGTTTATCAAGCTGGTTGATCTTGAAGTCGCTGATCGAAACGATTCGCGGCAGCTGAGCCATCTTTTCATAAAATGCCCGAAGGTTGTTGAAGTTCGCATCGACCTCGACCTCGACCGGCTTCGACTGTATACCGTTCTGGTTCGCGTCGTCACGCGGCGAGAACCGCATCACGATCAGGCGAGAATCCTTCGCGTTGTCCTGCAGTCCCTGAAGGACGTTAGTGATCTCACGCTGTTCCGGCAGAAGGACCTTCAGCTCTTCGTATTCAGCCGCCTTGCTTGCATAGGTCGCACGAAATTCGTTGATGCGCTGCGTTGCGATCCTGGCGGCTTCATTCTTGGCCTGAAGAGCCGCGACCTGCTCGTTCAACTGGGCGACTTCGTCGCGGGTCGGACCGGTCATAAAATAATAGACCGCTCCATATAGCAGGCCGGCAACTACGAGCAAGATCAGCAGCTGGAAGTGCCATTTCAGGTTTTTCAGTTTGTCTAACATGTTCTTATCCTTCTGTATTCGAAATTAGCTGAGACGGGGTTGACTCGATTTCGGAAAGCTTCTCTAGGCTAGTTCTTTGCGACCTGTACGGGTGCAGACTGTCCTGGAGCAGCCGTTGCGGGTTGGCCGTTAGCCGCAGTTGTGGTCGCTGCAGATCCTTTCGCGGGAGTGTAACCGGCCCTGATCGTGAAATTGACGACGTTTACCGTTCGGGCCTCGGCGCCTGGCTTCGGTGCGACTGCATTTTGCGGAGTAACTTCCTGACGCTGTGTCTCGATGTTCAGATTCGAGAACAAACCGTTCGAGAATTCCAGGCTGCGGCCGAATTGAGTGACCGCGGCTTCGTCAGGCGAATTTCCCTTTATTTCGACGTTCTCGCCTTTCTGCTCTACGCTCTGAAGATAGAGTCCGGGAACCATCGCGATCCTCTCGCGCAGAGCTTCAAGAACCGCACTCGGACCTTTCTGTTCTTCCCGGAGCTTCTTGATCGCACTGATGCGGGCATCGATAGCGGCGATCTTTGTCTCCAGTTCCTTCTGCTCTTTCATCACCGACTCAAGTTCAGCGGCGATCTGTTTCTGCTCTTCGAGCTGGCGTTCGGCTTCCGCCTTCGCCATTTGGGTGCTGATAACGTCCCACCCGATCACTGCAAAAAGCAGGAATGCGGCCGCGAGAGTCATCATGAGGAGGCGCATGCCCGGGCTTGAGACCTTGCGGTCGACGGACATTACTGCCCCGCCCTGACGCTCTGTGACTGAATGAAGTAGGTTGATCTTTAACATTTTCTTAGTTCACTCCCCTCATTGCCAATCCAACGGCTACCGCCATTTCGGGCATGATCTCGCTGAGGTAATCCGGGTCAAATTTGCGTGTGTCTACTTTGATGCTGCGGAACGGATCGAGAACTTCGACCGGCAGTTCCAGGCG
Source organism: Pyrinomonadaceae bacterium (assembly GCA_036758705.1). Classification (GTDB taxonomy): domain Bacteria; phylum Acidobacteriota; class Blastocatellia; order Pyrinomonadales; family Pyrinomonadaceae; genus OLB17. The sequence goes on from DAIOWA010000079.1 coordinate 2,626, forward strand.
AGCTGAAAGATCGTGTGCAAGGCCCTGAAGCTTCGAACCGCCGCCGGAGATAAGGATCTTCTGGACGACAGTGTGATTGTCTTCGGTCGTAGCACGATAAAAGTCGAAGGTCTTTTGGATCTCCATCGCGACGATCTCGGTGACGTTGTTCATCAGCGGTTCGATCGCCTTCTCTTCCAAGCCTTCTACCGCCGTGTTAACGCCACGCTTGACTGCTTCGGCCTGCTGATAGCTGAGCCCGAGGCTACGCTGGAGTACGTCGGTAAACTGGCTGCCGCCGACGGTGATGTCGCGGCTGAAGAGTGAGGTCGTCCCGCGAACAATGTTCACATTCATCGTCGATGCTCCGATGTTGAGGAGCGTCACGACATCCGACGAGCTCGGCTGGTAGTTAACTTCGTAGCAGTTTTGCAGGGCGAATGAATCAACATCGATCACGACCGGCTGCTTGCCGGCGAGCTGCACTGCCTGCTTAATATTGTCGATGCGCTCGCGTTTGCACGCGGCGATCAGGACCTGTGTCGAATCGCCCGTGTTGCCCGTGATCTGATAATCAAGGCTGACGTCGGCGAGATCGTAAGGAATGTGCTCTTCGGCATGCCAGTCGATCGACTCTTCGAGTTCTTCCTGGCTCATCGGCGGAAGGACGATGTTCTTGATGATCACGGAATGGCCGCTCACACCGGTCACGACACTATCAGCCGAAACGCTGTTGTTCGTGCAGACGTTTCGAATACAGTCGGAGACCGTGTTCAGCTCCATGATCTGGCCGTCGATGATCGTGTTATCGGGAAGGTTCTCGAAGCCGAGGCTTACCAGGCTGAGATTTCCGACCTTGCCGTCAAGCTCAACCATCTTTACTGAACTCGAACCGATATCTAAACCGGCAACGCTTTTCTTTTTACCGAACAGCATTATTTTTTCTCACTCCTATACAGGGCCAATCTATCTATTTTGTTTTCTATTGAATTTGGACGATTCGGGTATTGGTCTTTGAGGTCAATTTTTTCTTTGCCACCCGGTAAGTCGCGAGGTTTGGAAGGTCTTTCTTAGGACAGGCCAACTGAAAGCGGTGCCAATAACCCGTTCGTGCCGGAACAGGATCAGGCGTCTTTAGGACGTCTTTTCCTTATTTGATTTGAAAACTTTTCGCATCGGGTGGCGAAGGGAAACGATCGCGAGGAGCGTCGTCAGGATTTGAATTTACACGGTTGAACACATCGTGTCAACACTTTTTTACAATGTTGAACGATTTGTTGAACGGATATCGGTCAGAGTGAACAAACGATTTGACCTGAAAGTCTACGAGGAAGCCCTATTTTCACGAACTAACGCCTGAACGCCCTTAGTGAGGACAAACCATTGAATTCCCGCAATCACTCCGAATACCAAAAAGACTAACAAATCATTTCTACTCTGGGAGACTCCAAATAGTATTGAGACAATCGGACCTACGAAAACAGCCACCAACAGGCTTGGGAAATTCAAAAGCGCAAGTATCTGGGTAAAAAGCGATTCGTAATACAAATGAAATGGGCGGCTAAAAAGTCCCTGTCCCAAAGCCGCGTAACCAATAGCGAGCCAATTTCCGCATACAACGGCAATTGGAATCGGATCGAGCAGGAAGTCCTTCAAGCTTTGTAGATCCTTCGACACGGAATGTTAGAGTCCTGAGGCGGATTTAAGTTCCATCTTCGCCACCGACTCCAAATGCACCTCATCCGGCCCGTCGGCGATCCGTAGCGAACGTGCGTAGATCCAGAAGTTTGCGAGCGGCGTATCTTGTGAGACCCCCGCACCGCCATGGACTTGTATCGCACGGTCGATGATCTTCAACGCCATCTGCGGAACAACGGCCTTGATCATCGCGATCTCTTTGCGAGCGCCCTTGTTGCCTTCGGTATCCATCTTCCAGGCGCAGTTAAGGACAAGTAGACGAGCCTGATCGATCTCGCACCGGGCCTCTGCTATCCATTGACGAATAACGCCTTGCGCAGCGATGGGAGCACCGAACGCTTCCCTGCTCTTCGTCCGCTCAACCATCAACTCGAGCGAGCGTTCGGCTGCACCGATGAGGCGCATGCAATGATGCACGCGTCCCGGACCGAGCCGGCCTTGAGCGATCTCGAATCCGCGCCCTTCGCCCAAAAGGATATTCGACTTTGGGACCCGAACGTCGGTAAATGATATTTCCGCATGGCCGTTCGGGGCGTCGTCAAACCCGAAGACGTTCAGCAGACGTTCAACTTTTAAACCCGGCGAATCCATCGGCACCAACACCATCGACTGCTGCAAATGCTTAGCCGCAAGCTCGTCGGTCTTCCCCATAAAGATCGCGAGCTTGCAGCGTCTATCACCCGCACCCGTCGACCACCATTTCCGGCCGTTCAATATATATTCGTTGCCGTCCGCTTTGATCAAAGCACGGATATTCGTCGCATCGCTCGACGCAACATCGGGCTCGGTCATCGCAAAACACGATCGGATCTTACCCTTTAGCAATGGCTCCAGCCACTCCGCCTTCTGCTCGTCGGTCCCATACAAATGGAGAACCTCCATGTTACCCGTATCCGGAGCTGAACAGTTGAACACCTCGCTAGACCACACGACACGCCCCATCATCTCCGCCAGCGGAGCATACTCAAGATTCGATAACCCCGAGATATCCGGGAGAAACAGATTCCACAAGCTCGCATCCCTGGCCCTTCCCTTCAGCTCCTCGATCAATCCACTCGGCTGCCATCGATCACCTGCCGCGATCTCATCATGAAACGCGCTCTCGTTCGGATAGATGTGCTCATCCATGAACGTCCCGAGCCGCAGCAGATATTCGCCGACTTTATTCGAGTGAGTGAACTCCATATTAGAGGCAGTTTAGCCTAATCGGACGATCAGGCAATACCAATAAAAAAAGTACTTGACCGCAAAATACCATTTATGATACGTTGTTGCAGGTAGTGGATATTTGACAATCTAATATGATCCGTCGAAATGGCCGAAGTGACCTTCTGCTGATTACCAATTTTCAATTGGGAGGTGGCAAAATTGCTGAATGACAGAGACAGCTTCGATCCGGACGGGCGAAGAGATCGATACCGCAGGTTTGTGGAGATACTTGCGTGACCGAATCGAAAGTGCCGATGGCGAAATTGATGTAGAGCAGTTTCCCGCCGGCAGTTCGAACCTGACATACCTCGTGCGCGTGGGGACCGCCGAGTACGTACTTCGACGCCCGCCGTTCGGCAACACGGTTAAGTCGGCCCACGATATGCGGAGAGAGTTTGAGACGCTCTCAAAACTGTCCACGGTCTACGAACCCGCACCGAAACCGCTGCTCTTCTGCGACGATCAATCGATCATCGGCTCCGAGTTCTATCTTATGGAACGCCGCCACGGCCTCATCATCCGCGGTCAAATTCCGGGCAGAGACGCGAGTGTTAACGAACGTGCCGGTAGACTTGCCGGACTGGAGGGCTCAGGAAATGAGACCACTCGGATTACCGTCACTGATTTGACCTTATCGCAACCAGCACGCGAACAAGTCTGCCAAAGCTTTATCCGAAACCTCGCCGACCTGCACTCACTCGACTACAGATCCGCCGGCCTCGAGAATCTGGGACATCCCGAAGGATACAATCGCCGTCAGGTCGAAGGCTGGACGAAACGGTACTTCGCCGCGAAAACTCATGAGCGGGACGCTCTCGAAAATGCGATCAGGTGGCTCCACGAAAACATCCCGGCGGAATCCGGGACATCGTTGATCCACAACGATTACAAGTTCGACAACGTGATGCTCGACCCCGAAGATTTGGGACGCATCACCGCCGTGTTAGATTGGGAGATGGTCACGATCGGCGATCCTTTGATGGACGTTGGAACTACCCTCGGCTACTGGATGTCGCCCGACGCCGGTGGTGAACTTCTCTCAATGCCATTTAACCCACGCGTCCTGATGGAAAATGTCTCCCGCAAACAACTCGTCGAAATGTACGAGCAAGCTGTGGGACGCGAGGTTCCCGATATGCTCTTTTACTATGTCTTCGGCACATTCAAGATCGCCGTCATCGCCCAACAAATCTATGCCAGATACGTGAAGGGCTTCACAAAAGACAAACGCTTCGCGCACTTCGACCGCTTCGTCGAAAAATTGGGAGACATTGCCGCAACCGCTCTCGAACGCCGATCGATCTAAGGTCACCTATATGAGATCTGTTTTCATTTTTCTTATCTCGATTTTTTTGTTCAGTACCGCCGCGGGTCAATCTACTTTCATACGGTTCAATCAGGCGGGCTATTTGCCTGATGAGACTAAGACCGCGATCGTATTCTCGATGGCTCAGCTCGCTGGAAGATTCAGCGTTCGAAACGCCGCAACCAATACTGTCTCACTTTCCGGAACACCTCGACCGACGATTCAACCCGATTGGGGAAGTTCGTTTACACATCATTACGCCCTCGACCTCACCGCATTGAAAGCTCCGGGCCGTTACTCGATCGAACTCGACGATGGAACGCGTTCGCGTGCATTCTCGATCGGCCTGTATCCGGGCTATCACGAAGACCTCTTGTCCTTTATGCGCCAGCAGCGGTGCGGATACAATCCGTTTCTCGACAAGGCCTGCCATTTGAAAGATGGCCGATCGTTCTACGGCCCGATGCCGGATGAGACTTTCGTCGACGCGAGTGGCGGCTGGCACGACGCTGGCGATCAACTCAAATATCTGATCACAGCAAGCAATGCCACAGCGCGAATGCTGCTCACCTATGAACTCGAGAAATCGAAATTCGGCGACTTCGTTGATGAAATGGGCAGAGAGAACCGGCCGAACCGAATTCCCGACATCCTCGACGAAGCGAAGTGGGGACTCGACTGGATCCACAAGCTCCATCCAAAAGCTGATCAGTTGATTCATCAGGTCGCCGACGACCGCGACCACCGCGGCTTCAAAATGCCCGACAACGACAACGCCGATTACGGTTGGGGTCCGAACAGCTACCGCCCTGTGTACTTCGCTGACGGGGAACCGCAAGGTCTTTCGGAGTTCAAGAGCCGTTCGACCGGCGTAGCGAATATCGCCGGCCGTTCGGCAGCGGCAATGGCGGCCGCTTCTCGGATCTGGAAAGCCGATCTGAAAGATGCCGAATTTGCCGCGAAATGCCTACGGGCAGCTGAGACGCTCTACGCGATGGGCAAAAAGCAGGAGGGCTTTCAGCAAGGCAATTCGTTCGGAGCTCCGTACCGATACAACGAGGACACGTGGGCGGACGACATGGAATACGCCGCCGCGGAATTATATAAGGCGACGCGAAAGCCTGGGTATCTTGCGGATGCTAAACGTTATGCGAAGATCGCAGCAACAACGTCGTGGATGGAGTTTGAAGATTCGACGATGGGCGAGCAAATGTCGAGGCATTACCAGATGTATCCGTTCACCAATATCGGCCATTTCGCGCTTTATTCAATCGCCGATTCGAAGACAAAGAGAGAACTCGCCGGATACTATCGCAGCGGCATAGAGAATATCGTCGCCCGCGGAAAGAAGAATCCGTATGGCGTAGGCGTGCCGTTTCTATGGTGCTCGAACAATCTCGTCGTCGCATTCATCACGCAGGTTCATCTCTATGAGCTGATGACCGGCGACAAACAGTATCACGCGTCGATGCTCGCCCATCGCGACTGGCTGCTCGGAAATAATCCGTGGGGCACGTCGATGTTCGAAGGGCTGCCCGAAGGCGGAGAATATCCCGAAGACACTCACCTGCCCACAACCCAACTGTTGAAGAAGCAAGTCCGAGGCGGTTTGGTCGACGGCCCGATCGCGATGCAGACCTACAAAGGCCTGATCGGCCTGACGCTCGCCAAGCCCGACGAGTTCGCCGCATTCCAACCTCGTGACGTCGTCTATCACGATGACGTCGGTGATTACTCGACTAACGAACCGACAATGGACGGCACCGCCGACGCGATCCTCGTAATGGCTCTGTTCAGCGACGCC
>DAIOWA010000080.1:0-8611 GCA_036758705.1 Pyrinomonadaceae bacterium
AGACCGCTCGGCGTCGCGAGATCCAGGAGAAATACAACGAGGAGCACGGCATCACCCCGACAACGATCATTAAGTCGATCGAAGCGACGCTCGTAACGGCGTATGAGGCGGATTACTTCAAGATCCCGCTAGATCTGGATGCGTTCGAAGAGTATTCGCCGAAGCAGTTGAAGGAGACGATAGCTCAACTGGAAGTCGACATGCGCCACGCGGCGAAAGAGATGAAATTCGAACGAGCCGCGGAGATTCGGGATCGTCTGAAGTACCTGCGAGAAAGGGAGTTGGTGGTTCGCTAAGTGCTTCGTTTTCGATTGTCGAGAAAGTCCTGGCTTCGCGTTTCTCGTGGGTGAGTTTCTGCGTATTCGATCTGTTTTTCCCGGAGCCGAAGCTCGGCTTCCTTCTGTTCCCGACGAGCTTCGCCTGTGGCCGGCGGAGCGCCGCGTTCGCCCCAGTAATATTTGACGGTGATGAACAACAGGACCGCGGAGCCGAGGACGGTGAGCAGAAGGACGAGCAATAAGATCAGAGTTGTTGGCGACATCGATTTACCTGCCGATTTGTAACAGGCTTTTCCATAGGATACATTTTTTTCCAGTGCTAATTAAAAGTGATAGCGATGACTTGGTTCCGTATCTGACGGATGCGAGCAATATGCCGGGCGGGTATGCGGAGAAGCTTTTCTTGCCCGAGAGCGAGGCCGAGGTCGCGGAGGTCTTGCGCGATGCGAATGAACAGGGAATACGCGTAACGGTCTCCGGCGCTCGGACCGGAACGGTGGGCGGCGCGGTTCCGCTCGGCGGTTGGGTGATCTCGCTTGAGAAGCTGAACAAGATCAAGTCGATCGACAAGGAAAACCTTCGAGCGGTCGTTGAACCCGGCGTTATCCTTGGCGACTTCCAAAAGGCCGTTGAGGCGGAAGGATTGTTCTATCCGCCGGATCCGACCGAGTGGAGCTGTCAGATCGGCGGGACTGTTGCGACGAATGCTTCCGGCGCACGCAGCTTTAAGTACGGTGCGACTCGGGAGTTTGTTGTCGGACTGCGTGTGGTTTTGCCGGACGGGGAAGTGCGGCAAATGAAACGCGGTGAAGCGCTGGACGCGGATGTTAAGATCCCGACATATTGGCGTCCGAATGTGCGTAAGAACGTCAGCGGATTTTTCAATGACGAGCCGTTGGATGCGATCGATCTATTCATCGGCAGCGAGGGCACGCTCGGGGTTGTGACGGAGATCGAGTTGTCTGTGCTGCCGAAGCCGGAGGGGTTTTTTAGCGGGATCATTTTCTTTGCAAAGAACGACGACCTTTTGGCGTTTGTGGATGCTGTCAAATCACGGTCTTTCGGTAGCCGGGGAAACCCAGTTGCTATCGCTCCCGGTTCCGACATTAACGCAGCCCTAGTTGAGTATTTTGATGACCGGGCGCTTGCGTTCATTGCGGAGAAGTTTCCGGAGACGCCGGCGGGTATGGCGGGAGCGATCTTTTTCGAGCAGGAGACAACCGCCGAAAATGAAGACGCACTGCTCGAAGCGTGGAACGATCTGCTTGAGAAGCACAACGCGGAGTTGGATGTTTCCTGGTTTACGACGACTGAGCAGGATCGCGAAAAAATGCGGGCATTTCGCCATGCTCTGCCGGTTTCGGTGAATGAGCGTGTGGTTCGCAACAAGCAGAAAAAGATCGGGACCGATATGGCGGTGCCTGACGAGACGTTTCCCGGCTTTCTAAAATTCTACAAAGACACGCTCGACGCGAGCGGTATCGATTACGTCATCTTCGGCCACATCGGCGACTGTCATCTGCACGCGAATCTGCTGCCGAAAGACGATGCGGAGGCTGAACGAGCGCGACATCTTTACGGACGATTTGTGGCACAGGCAGTGATGCTCGGCGGGACGGTTTCGGCTGAGCACGGGATCGGCAAACTTAAGTCGAAGTACCTCTACGTGATGATGGGCGAGCGATATATGAACGAGATGGCCGAACTGAAGCGGGCATTCGATCCGAAGGGAATTCTCGGCAGAGGAAATATGATCGAGGAACGGTTTTTAGCTTAGAGTGCGCGATTTATCGCGTGCTTCAGTTTAGACTCACGGTTCCCGCATTAACGATAGTACGCGATAAATCGCGCACTCTGAACCTTATGATAAAGGCACTACTCATGGACTTTAACGGCGTCATCATCAACGATGAGCCGATACAGCATGCGGCTTATAAAGAGATATTTTCGGCCGGCGGGATCGACGTTACCGATGCGATGTATTACTCGCGGCTCGGGATGGACGATAAAACTTTCGTCGCGTCGATACTCGAGGAGGCCGGAAAGTCGGCTGATATCGACCGCGTGCTTGAGCTGACCTCGGCGAAGACCGAACATTGGCGAAATATTGTGTCCGATGCGATGCCGATCTTTGATGGTGTGGAGAACTTCGTCCGCAAGTGTTCGCAGGAATTGTCGCTTGGGATCGTGAGCATGGCGAAACGTGAGGAGATCGACTTCGTGCTGGAGAAGGTAGGAATCGCAGATTGTTTTTCGGTCGTCGTGAGTGCCGATTCCGTGACGAACTGCAAACCTGATCCGCAGTGCTATCGGCTCGGCTTTCACGATCTCGATCTTGCCCGAACTTCGACCGGCCACCTTCCGATGGTCCACGGGGACTGCCTCGTCATCGAAGATTCACCGCCGGGAGTGCGTGCGGGCCGAGCCGCCGGATTACCCGTCCTCGCGGTTACGAATACGGTCTCGGCAGATGAATTGCGTGCGGCCGGGGCGAACGCGATAGCAAAGGATCTGAACGATTGGTTCCCCGAGTCGATGCGACGAGTCTTTGTTTAGGATATAAATGGCCGCAAAAAGGCGCAAAAGTTACAAAAATGGATTTTGTGTCTTTTGCGCCTTTTCGCAGCTATCAAAAATCTATGACTGAACATTTCATTTCACGGGAGGACGCCGAATCGAGTCTGCTGGCGTGTGCGACGTATCTGGCCGAGTCCATAGGGAGTGCCGACGGACACGCGGAAGGTATCTCGGCGGTCGTTTCTGTTTATTTGGAGAAAGGTAACGTCGACCTTGCGGCTGAGTTGGCGAACACCTTGGAAGATCCGTTCATGCGGGATCGGCTGCTGACCCGCGTTGCCGAAAAGTGCGCTGCCATTGACGACCACGAGTATGCGTTGCAGTTAGTCGATGCGATCGAAGATCCGGGGATGCAGGCGGAGGGCCGCGAGCGGATCGGAATTCTTGAAGCCTCGCAGGGAAACTTTGAATCGGCCCGACAGATAGCGGAATCGATCAGCCATGCTGACCAAGTCTATGCGGCGATCGCCGGAAAGCTGTACGCCGATGGCGACTCAGCCGCATTCAAACATGAGGTTGAACAGATCGAGTTTGCGGCGGCGCGAGTTTCGGCATACACGGGCGTGGCTCATTCGCGGATCGCGGAAGGGAATGCGGAAGGCGTTTCGGATCTGCTCGATGCCGCGGTGATCGACGCAATCGAGATCGAACACGACGAAGAGCGGATACGGGCGTTGATCGAGATCGGAACTCTGTATGTCGAGGTCGGGAGCAACGGCCCGGCGATCGAAACGTTCGACAAGGCCCGCGACTTTTCAGAGCAGCTTGATAACATCCACCGCGACACATTTCTCGCCGCGGTATCGGTCGGTTTCCTCCGAGCCGGCAGCCAGGAACTTGCCGACCGCACGCTAGATCTCGTCGAAGACAAAACACAGATCGCGACTTGCCTGGTCGGGCACGCACGGCATTTCTGGGCGAAAGATCAGAAGGACGACGCCGTCGAATCGATCGAAGAAGCTTACACGATCCTCAAATCTCAGAAGGAAACCGAAACGCGGAACAGCAAAGAGAAGTTCAAACTATTCGGTTCTATTGCGGCACAGTTCGCTCATTTCGATCGGGGCGAGCGTGCGCTCGAAACTTCCGAAGAGATCGTCGACGAAACAGAGCGGATGCATTCGCTCGCGCAGATCGCTGTGATGTTTGCATCGCGAAACGAGGACGAACTTGCAACGCAGGCGATCAACGCGATCGAGGAAGACGCACAGCGAACATTCGCCCTGATCGGCGTGAGCGATGCTGCCGAGAAAGGCGGAAATCGCGAGTCGGCGATATCACATCTCGATGAAGCCGATCATCTTGCCGAATCCGTCCCGCAGTTGGCATCGAGGTCTAACGCTTATCTCGAGATCGCGAAACGCTTCGCCAAATACGACCAGGCTGAAAAGTTTGACGCTTCGGTCGCAAAGGGAATTGAAGCGATCACCGCGATCAAAGACGAAAGCATCCAGGTCACGTCGCTGGTCGAACTGGAGTTGATGGTCGAGGAGTTGGGACTCGACATCGCTCCTGAAGATCTTGGTTTCTTAAAGACGATACTTAAGGACGTTCCGGCAAAATGATCGAGTATGATGGCTACGCCGTTCGCGAGGCAGTATTTTCCGAGGTCGAATGCGAAATGCTGCTAACGGAACTCGCCGAGAACCTCGACCTCGATCGTGCGGGTGTTCGAAATCTAATGGGTCTTGAGATCGTTGAGCACATCGCGAATGACGCCCGACTGCTTAGCCTTACTCAAGAATTGACAGGAACCCAACTAATCCCATTCAAAGCGATTCTCTTCAACAAAACAGGTAAGGCAAACTGGCTAGTCGCATGGCACCAAGACACCGCTCTTCCTATTGAATGCGATGTGGCTGCGGACGGCTGGGGGCCGAGTTCGATCAAGGACGGTGTTGTATTCGCACACGCTCCTACCGAAGTCTTGGATAAAATTCTCGCTCTTCGTATCCATCTTGATCCGTCGACTCCTGCCAACGGTCCGCTGCGTGTGATTCCGGGTTCTCATCGTCATCGTGTTTCGGACGAAACCGAGTTTCGCGAGTTGGTTAATTCCGGTCCACAGACCGAAGTTACCGTCGATCGCGGCGGAGTGATCGCTATGAGGCCGCTGCTGATCCATGCTTCCTCAAAGTGTCTCAGCGACGAACCGCGACGAGTGCTTCACATCGAGTACGCACCCTCATTGCGGATCGCTGAGGGAGTTGAGCTAGCCAAGGCATAGAACCTGCCGTGCCGCCGGTTGCTTTCGTCCGAATTTCCGCTCATTCTCTACTTCATGCTCGAAACCCTTACAGCATTCTTCGATGTTCGTGAGACCTTCTTCACGGTCCTTGGCCATCCTGTCAGCTACGTCGAATTCGTCGGCACTGTGCTTGGGCTGATCTCGGTGTTTCTGGCGTCAAGGGCGAACATCTTTACGTGGCCAACGGGTATAGCGAACGCGATATTTTTCCTCGTCATCTTCTATCAGATCCACCTTTACTCCGATATGTTTCTGCAGATGTACTTTTGCGGGATGGGTATTTACGGATGGTTTTCGTGGAAGAACAAGGCCGAGCATCACCATAGCGAGATCCAGACGCTGACGAACCGTCGTCGATTGTGGATCGGTGTTTTTATCGCCTGCGTTGTGCTGATAGTAGGCACGCTGATCTCGCAGATCCACGTGATATTGCCGCAGATATTTGATCATCCGGCAACGTATCCGTACATCGATACGTTCATCGCGACATCGAGCATACTAGCGACAATCCTGTTGGCCCGGCGTATTTTCGAAACGTGGGTGCTGTGGATATTGGTCGATATCACCAGCATCGGACTTTATTCGGTGAAGGGCGTGAAGTTGATCGCGCTGGAGTTTGTGATATTTCTCGGGCTTGCGGTGCTGGGAATCTATACGTGGTATGGAATCTGGAAGAGTCAAACTGCAGTACAAGAAGCTTCGGCGGGTTAATTCAAAAATGGAGTTTTAGTGCGGCACGCGCTGCAACTTTTCTTCAGTGGATAGTGACAAGTGGTTAGTGGATAGTCAAAGATCGCTTGCGATCAGATCATCGAAGGTTTCACGGCGGCGGACCAATTCCGGTTCGCCGTTTTCTTTTATCAGGATTACGGGCGGCAGGAAGCGGCCGTTGTACTGCATCGCTTGTGCGAGCGAATAGGCACCGCAATTGAGCAGTGCCAGCACGTCGCCCGGTTTCATATCGGTCGGCAGCAGGCGGTGGTCCGGAAGGCGACCGAGGCCTTCATGGTCGAAGTAAACGTCGCCGCCATCGCAGAGCGGACCGGCTAACCTGTACGGCGTGTCGTGTGCGTCACCGGCTCGTTCGGCTGATATCAGATGGTAGTACCACTTGTACGTTTCCATCGATAGCAGGATGTTGAAGCCGGCGTCGGTCAATAGCCAGGTGTCGATTGCGGATTGCGGATTGCGGATTGCGGATTTTGTCTGGTCAACAGGTCTTTGTTTCCTATTACGAATCGTCGTCAAACAGATTCCCGCGTCGGCGATGATCGATCGGCCGGGTTCGAGGAGTAGCGTGAGGCCGTCGAGCAGGTGAGCGGCTCCGCAATCGTCGGCGAATTGTTTTGCTTCCTGCCAGGCTCGCCCGACCGCATCGGCGGGCTCGAAATCCGCGGAGAACATCTCTCGCTGTTCATTCGGAAACTGGGCGGACATCGAATCGTCTCGGAGGTAGTTAACCGGAAATCCGCCGCCGAGATTGATGTGCTGGAGTTTCGTTCCGGCAGCATCGTGGATCCGCATCATCGAATCGGTGAGCATCCGAAACGCATCGACGTAAGCCTGCGATTCGGGAAGCTGCGAACCGATGTGGAGGTGAATGCCGTTAAGGTTCAGGTGCGGCGAATCTTTGTATTTCGCGAAGGCGTGAAACGCTTCGTCCGGCATCATCCCGAACTTTGATGTGACGAGAGCCGTCTGCAATCCACTGTGTGTCCCGGTCTTGATCTCGGGTACGAGACGGAGGCTGACGTTCGCGGGCTTGCCGATCTGCTTCGCCGTTTCCTCGATCAGTGAAAGCTCGTATAACGAATCGACCTGGATCGCGTAAACATTATTCGAGATAGCGAGCTCGAGTTCCCAGACCTCTTTGCTGTTGCCGTTGTAATTGATCTGGTCGCCGGTGAAGCCGACCTTCAACGCCTTCCACAATTCGCCGCCCGAGTTGACTTCGATATCAGACCCAGCGTTTTTCACCGCCCGCAGAATTCCCAACGTTGACATCGCCTTCGCCGCATAACAAAGCTTGAGCGGGCAATCGATCACCGCCGCCGATCTCTTCAGCCGCTCGACATTGTGACGGATTCTCGATTCGCTGTAGATGAACAACGGTGTGCCGTGTTCGCGGGCGAGTTCAACCACGTCGACGCGGTTGATATGGAGTCGGTTACTTTTAGTGTCGAGGAAGCTTGGGATCTCCCAACCGTTTTGACTCATAACTACGATCGGGAAAAGTTAATTTCGGATGGACCTGCGACGACTGGAATTATGTACGGATACTGGCCGCAACAAGACTCATTTGCCATCTCTTTTTCAGAGAACCTGTATATTAGCGTCACGTGGCGGGAACTGTTTGTACTGCTGGGTTCAAACCGACTGCTTCTTGCAGCGCCTTCCGAAGAACTCCGGAGAAGTGGATGCCCAGACAACACCTGCGTTGTTGCGACGGTTCCGTCCCCGTTTACAATTGCCTGAATGACGACGTCTCCAAAAGCACGAATGGCTCTCGCAGCAGGTGGAAATGGTGGCTTTGGAATCGAAACCGCCTTAGGCCCAACCAGACTCAACCCCGTTCCCCGCGGATGGAGTCCCGGCAGTGATATCGGCAGTTTGCCGGTGATCGGCTGTAACCCCAGAATCGCGCGAGCCGAGGCACGGCCTAGGCTGGGCATATCGCCGTACGCGACGAGGTTCGTTTTCATTTCGGGAAACGACGACAGGATGTACGGGTTGCCGAAGCTGATGCCGATTACGCGTTTGTTTGCGGCGAGGGCTTCGCGGAGGATCGCGGCTCCGTTTTCCGGTATACCGACGCTGTTCTTGGCCCCCGAACGCACGCGGCCGTACAGTCCGACGACGACGGTATCAGCTTCATTGACGGCTTTCCTGGCGGCCGCGACTTGTTCTGCAAGCGAGTTTTCTTGTAGATACGCCTGGGTAAATCTCAGCCCGTTTGCTCGGAGCGTTCCCGCGAGCGGATTCATCACAGCGCCGCCGTCGAATCCATTTGAAATGCCCAGCACGGCAATCTTCTTAGTGCGGTCGAGCGGGAGGTCGCCTTCGCCCTGGCGCACCAGCGTGATCGCGGCGTTCGCGATCTCGTCAGTTAGCTGCGTGACGTCCGGAGTCGAAACTATGCGGTCGATCTGGTCGATCGGCGTGATGCGGTTTTTGAACAGTCCGAGTTCGTGCTTCCACGCGATCTGTCGCGTAACCGATTCATCGAGACGTGCCATCGGGATGCGTCCGCTTGCGACCGCTGCTTTCAGGCCACTCAACATCGCATCGACGTTCTCCGGCTTTTCGAGGATATCTGTGCCCGCCAAAAACGCGCGGACGCCTGCTTCTTCCTGAGTGAAATAGATCGTCAGCCCGCTCATCGACATCGCATCGGAGACGATCAGGCCCTTGAATCCCATCTCTTTGCGGAGAATGTCGGTCTGCACTTTCGCCGAGAGAGTCGCGGGGATGTAGGCGCTTTCGGAAACGATCTCGGCACCCGCCTCGG
>DAIOWA010000081.1:0-8536 GCA_036758705.1 Pyrinomonadaceae bacterium
CAAGCTCGCCGAAGGTTCGATCCAGGACATCGACGCGATCCCAGCCGACCTCCGCGAAGTTTACCGGACGGCGTGGGAAGTGCCGATGCGTTCGCTCATAGACATGGCCGCCGACCGCGGAGCCTACATCGACCAGAGCGGTTCGCTGAACCTATTTATGGAAAGCCCGTCGATCGGCAAGCTCTCGTCGATGTATATGTACACCTGGCAGAAAGGCCTCAAGACGACTTACTATCTGCGTTCGCGTCCGGCGACCAAGATCGCACAAGTTGCGGCAGGGGATGCGGTGTCTGCTAGTGCCGAGCCGGAAGTTCAGGCTTACTCGGATGTCGAGGCCGTCGTCTGCTCGCTTGAGAATCCAGAGGCATGCGAGGCCTGTCAGTAGTAGTTCTATGATACTGCTACGGATTATTTCGTCGCTGATCCTAGTTTCTGGGTTGCTGTTAGCTGCTTTCGGGGCCATTGTACTTCGCTCTCTCGAACGAGACATGCGGTTGATGGAGGCGATGCAGAAGGAAGGATTGGCTCAGGGAATCGATACGGGTAAGTTTCGGACGATTGTTATTAGAAACGCTGTTGGCTATATCGTCGTTGGTTTGTTAGCCGCAATCAGTGGGATCGGACTCCTTTTCCGGCGCAATTGGGCTCGAAGACTTTGGATAGGGCTCGCCGTTTCTTTAGTCGGTTTACTGATGTATCAAACCGGAAGAGCAATTTGGCTTTCGGGAATTGATTGGGGGGCTCTATTAGCTCAAACGACCATCATTGGGGTCATAGCCATCCTCGCATGGTATGTCGGACGTCGGCGAATCGCAGCCTTGATGCGGAATGCTGCTTCGCAATAGGTAGAAAATAAGGATTTCAGAAGATATGTTGCTTGACCCAGGATTTAATCTCACACTTCGACCGATGAAATATCCGGACTTCTACGAGATGTACCGGAACGCGATCAAGAACACGTGGACGGTCGAGGAAGTCGATTTCTCGTCGGACGTGAACGACCTCCGATCGAAGATGACGCCGGCGGAGCGGCATTTGATCAATCGGCTCGTGGCGTTCTTCGCGACTGGTGATTCGATCGTGTCGAACAATCTGGTGCTGAATCTTTACAAGCACATCAATTCGCCCGAGGCTCGGATGTACCTCTCGCGGCAGCTCTACGAGGAAGCTCTCCACGTACAGTTCTATCTGACGCTGCTCGATACATACATCCCCGACCACGCCGAACGCGAACAGGCTTTTGCGGCGGTCGAGACCATTCCGTCGATCAAGAAGAAGGCCGAGTTCTGCCTGAAATGGATCGATTCGATCAACGATCTCGACCGGCTTGAAACGAAGGAGGACAGAAGGAAATTTCTGCTGAATCTGATCTGCTTCGCGTCGTGCATCGAAGGACTCTTCTTTTTCGCGGCATTCTCATACGTATACTTCCTTCGTTCGAAGGGACTGCTTCACGGCCTCGCGTCGGGAACGAACTGGGTCTTCCGCGACGAATCCGCACACATGGCTTTCGCCTTCGAAGTCGTGAAAAAAGTTCGCAACGAAGAGCCGGAACTCTTCGACGAAAATCTGACTCGCGATATCGCCACGATGCTCGACGAAGCCGTCGAATGCGAACTGCAGTTCGCCGAAGACGTCCTTGCTCTCGGCGTTGCCGGACTCTCGATCGCCGATATGCGTCAGTATCTCGAGTTCATCGCCGACCAGCGTCTCGCGATGCTCGGCCTGCCGAAGATCTATAAGTCCAAGAATCCGTTCTCCTTTATGGACCTCCAAGACGTCCAGGAACTCACCAACTTCTTCGAACGCCGCGTGGCTGCGTATCAAGTTGCTGTAGCCGGCGAGGTCAGCTTCGAGGAAGCTTTCTAGCATGCAGCGATACAGATCGCTATACACAACGATCGGGATTATCGGGTTGGCCGCCGCCTTGATCGGATTCTCAAAGACATTCATATACCCTGTTGCGGCAGGCACATTCAACGCACCGGCGATCGTTTACGTTCACGGTGCGTTCACTTTTGGCTGGGTTGTTTTATTTCTGATCCAGGCGGTATTGATCAAAGCCGAGAACTGGAAATTGCATTTCAGGCTAGGGATTCTTGGCATCGTTGCCGCGATCGGTACCGCCTTTACGATGCCGTTTGTCGGAAAGTTTCAAGTAGACCGCGACCTGGCGTTAGGACTCGGCGAGACTGCGATCTCTTCAATTCTTGGAACGGTGACCGCCGCGGCTGTCTTTCTAGGATTTGTTGGTGCCGCCATTTGGAACCGCAGGAAACCAGATACCCACAAGCGTTTGATGCTGATCGCAACTATTCACGTACTCTGGCCTGCATGGTTTCGTTTTCGCCATTACTTCCCAAGCGTACAGCCGCCCGAGATATGGTTTGCCCTGCTCCTGGCGGATTCGCTCTTCGTTTTCGCGTGGATCTGGGACTTTCGGGAAAATGGCCGCGTTCATCCCGTACTGCTCTACGGCAGCCTTTTTGTGATCACAGACCACGTTTTCGAGACCTTCGCTTTTGACTCAGCTCCGTGGCGAGTCGTTTCACAGGCTTTGTGGTCGCTTTTCTAGGCCGGAACGGTGACCTCAAGGGCGTCGATCAGCTTAGAGCTGAAGTTTCCCGACTTCTCGCGTAGTGAATCAGCCATTCCACAAATGCCGCACTGAAAGGCGAACTTTAGGCACAACAGATTTGTCCGAGACCAAATAACAGCCCAGATTGGAAGGCAAAAGATCATGAGAAAAAGACTCCTCGTTGGACTCCTTGTCAGCTTATTCGTCACAATCCCCGCGCTCGGCCAATCTTCCGAGAGCTTCGACATTCTGAAGTTCACGGTGCCGAAAGGCTGGCAAAAGGAATCAGGCAAAGATTCGTTTCAGCTGGGTAAAGAAGACGCGAACGGCGGGATCTGCCTCTTGACGATCTACAAGTCGATACTGGCCACGGACAACCCAAAAGAGAATTTCTCGATGGCTTGGGAGAGTCTCGTAAAGCAGATGGTAACTGTTAAATCGGCGCCGCAGAAGCAGCCGCCCAGCACCGAAAACGGCTGGATCACGGAGAGCGGATTTGCTCAGTATGAGAGCGATGGCAAGAAAGGATTGGTCCTGTTAGTGACGGCATCCGGCGGTGGAAAGATGATCAATCTTGTCGGCCTGATGAACACAGCGGCCTATCAACAGGAGATCACTACCTTCTTGGGTTCGATAGTTCTTCCAAAGGTCGAGCCCGTGAAGGTCGCACCGACGAGTCAGGCCGTTCGACCTCAGCCGGCACGGAAGAGCAGCTTTAAGTTTAGCACCTCAAATTTTGATGACGGTTGGACTAGTACCGAGCAGGAAGATTGGGTAGAGGTCGTGAAAGGGAACATCAAGGTTTTAATACATTACCCAAAGGCAGGGACGATATTTCCCGCCGACCCGGAACCGCTGACGAACGCCGCTTGGAATATCTTAGTCGCTCCGCGATACAGCAACCTGAAAAACTATAAAACGGCATCCATCACCACCTACAATAGGCCTTATCTGGGCATGGGAAATGCGGCTGAGAAAGCGACCGGAAAACAAGTATTCGTTCTTCTCTTTCGGCAAGGCAATACCGGTTGGCTCGAGTTCGTCGCTCCCGATAAGAATAGCTTTATACAGCAATACAAATTCGACCCTGAAACAATAAGGTGGGATAGCGAGAGCGACCTGCTCAATCCCCTCATCCAAATGGTGAACTATAACAAGTTCGCCGTTGCTGAAAGCGACTTTAATGGTACTTGGACCAGTGATTTTACCGGCGTTCAGCAACTGTATAGCGTATACACCGGAAACTATGCCGGGATGAACGTCCACCAGTCGAACGAAGAGTTTGTATTCGGCGCAGGCAACTCTTACAGTTGGAAACTGCTTGTGGTAAGCGGCATGGTTGGCAGCACAAATTATGCCAAGGTAAACTCAGCCGGAAGATTCAGTGTTCTCAATAACTGGCAGATCCAGTTCTCAAAGATCGAGTCCGGTCCGAAAACGTATAACGCTTTTTGGTCGTGCATCAAAGGGGCCAGACTCTTGCACCTCCTCGACGCTAAAACTCCCGGAAGCGGTATATATGACGTATTCGGGAAGAAATGAACATCGAGCACGTAGAGAGTAGGCGCCTGATCTCAAGGGCCGTGCGTGCCTTGCATTAGATAAATCGCTGAATTAGCTCCCGGGTTCCCAAACCGTTCGTGAGATCCTTTTACGATTCGCCTTACGCGTTAAGCAAGAGAGGCGATTTATGCATTTTAAATTCAGCGATCATTACCTTTACAAAATATCTCTATTCTTTGTTTTTGGTCTTCTGCTCACGACAGTTTTGTTCGGGCAAGATGATGCTCAACCCGTCGAAGGGTCCCAGCTTGTCGGGGTCACTTTGCCAAAGGGTGCCCTTCGCATGCACGACGCGAGCGTCCCCGCCGAGATCGGCACAGCGATGAAGAAGATCGTCGATGAAGGCGGCGGCAAGCTCAGGCAGGGCGACACCGAAGTTCTTGTTTGGCCGGACGTCAAAAAGACCGGTGCCAAGTCGATCACGGAAAGGCTGGCGAGTTCGCTCAACGCCGCCGGATGGGAATACGAGGTAAGCGGGACGGAGAACGGGGTTACGTTCTTTTCCATCCTGAGAAGCCAACCGCAGCGTCGCGGAATTCTCGGCTTTTTTGCCGAGGCCGACGGCTCTCTCGTGTTCGCGTGGACTGAGGTGCATCCGACGAGCGGCCCGCAGCAGACAAACTCGACAACCGTGGTTGATCCTGGGGACGGAAGCGTTGCCGACTACAATTTCGCTACACCTTCCGGGTGGTCACGGATCGATTCCGCAAGCAAGATCACACTGACTAGCAAAGACGGCGAAAAGTCGATCGCGTTCCTTCCGCCGATGGATTCCACGGGTGATCTCGAGCGCGATGCAGAACGTATTCTGTGGCAGGTTTTCAAAGGCCACGGACCCTGGGCTGGAAATGGATTCACGCTCGATTACGGTGTTTTTGAGAAAGGAAAGACGTCTCAGGGCCTGGAGTATTACCGGGTATATCGCTATGCGAAACGATCGAGCGATCAGGACGAATACCCGGACTCACGTTTCGACGCTAACATCCTACTCGTCAAGCTCGGCGGAAAAGTGGCTGTCGTGGTCGGTCGCTCGCCCTTCCAGTCGGACAATCATAGCGATTCCGCCGGAACCGCAATGGATCTCATTTTGTATGACCTGAGATTCAAGAGTGTCACAACTCCCTACGATCTGAAGCGGGACATGCTGGGTTCATGGTCGGCGGCAAGCAGCACGGTGGCGATAGCGTACACCTTCAATGCGAACGGAACGTTCAACAAAGGCGGAGCGATCTCGTTCCGCACATCGCATGACGCAACGCGCGATAAGGTGACTACAACAAGTTACGGAATGACCGATAGATACACCTTAGCGGGGAATGTGATCACACAGACTTACAAGAACACCGGCGAGGTCTACAAATACAAAGTGCGGGTTTATGATACGAAGTACGACAAAGATCCGTGGCAGTCGAAAATGGGATTTCTATCAGTCGCAAATCGTGACGGCGATACGATCGTCTTTAGGAAATCGAACTGACGGACGACTGAACTGCAGGGTACGCGTACGAGGGTAATACTCGTCGCGTACCCGACACCAACAGAGCAGCGTTCGATCACCGATCGATACCGATAATTTCGAGATCGTAAATGCTGTCTGAAACGCGGATCAGCCTGGTCTCGAACGTGTAGCGGCGAGATGAAGCGGACAAAACGACCATACTTTCGGCGCTGATCCCGTCGAATCGGTAGTATCCAAGGGTGTTTGTGGTGACCCTCTGCACATTTCCCGTTTGATCGACCAATTGCACAATTGCTCGCTGGATGGGTCGTCCGCTCCGCGAAAGAACACGGCCGGAAACCACAACATCGGCGGCAGTCGGCGCAAGCGTTCTATACGAAAGTGACACGTCAAAAAGCGTCGGCGTGATCGAAGAAAGGCTCGACGTTAGAACAGCTCGATATTGCAGATAGCGGGCGTCTCCGCTCTCGATCGACGCTCCACTCGTTGGAAGCCACCCGGACCATGAGCCATCCGGGAGCGGCGTATCGCCTGAACGAGTTTCAAGGGTTATCGAGGTGCCGAATGGCAGATCAGCATTGAAAACAAGCTGCATCCATTCGGCCTGGTCTCCCGAATCGAAGACCCGCGAGACAAACGTTCCCTGGGACGCGAACTCGCTCATCCTGATCCAGTCGACGGAAACGCCAGGCTGCGAATCCTCAAAGTCGCTTATTAACGGCCTCAATTCAACAGCGATCGGTACGTTGTGGGTTGCGACCAAAACGTCGTCGACATAGTACGCGACGCTTGTTGGCAGCCATTCGATCCGGTAACGGTGTGGACTGCCGATCAGGTTGCCGAGTGGTGTATCAACCGTCGCAACTCCGTTATTTGTACGAGCAAACAGTTGGTTCGTTGTGTTGAAGGTACTGAAGATCGCTAACGGAGGATTTTCATAGTCGACCCCGAACCCAACATGCTGGAATGTAGCGGCGCCAAAGGTTGCAACGAACTCAAGGGATCTGCCCGCTGCGAATGTGTTGACGGTTCCGATCCGGCTTCCGTTCGAAATGAGCTGACCCGCTTCGACGGAGGCGGAACCTCCTGCAGACCAGAGGTGCGTCACCCATTGGGCGTCCAGCGCTGTTCCCGCGAACTCGTCGCCGACCGTTGGGGTAAGTATCACTTCGCCATCGGTCTCAAGGGCGACGTGTGTACTCTCCGATGTTCCAGCGGTGAAATGCTCGGCCGACCAATCGGTGAACTCGGTCGGGGCGGTGACGAAGGTCCAACTGACGTCCGAACCGATCGGGTTGTTGCTCGTGTCGGCGACGCTTGCGGAGACCGTCACCCGGTAGACCGCATTCGGATCAAGTGGCCCTGCCGGGTTAAGGGTCGCGTTCAAGCCGGCACCGGAAACGACTGCGGGAATGTCGACCAGGCCGCCATCCTTTCTGAGGCGCATCGTCGTGCCATTGATCGTCGATAGGTTCATCGCCTCATTGAAGGTCACCGTTACATTCGCTGAGAGGGGAACGCCATAGTCGTTGGCGGCCGGATAGCGACTTGTGATCTGAGGTGGCGTTGTATCGCCGGGATCCGTGTTGAATACCACATCGATCCAATAATTGGCATTGCTGCCTGACGACGGGAATCCTCCGGGCGCCGCAGGGTCGTAAAGATACACTCCGTTGGCACCATCCGTACCGGCCGCAAGAAGCGTGATCGGGCCATTCGATATTGAAGTGCTCAACCCACCGCCGGTGTAGGCAAAATACCCGCTCGAGGAGTAGTACGACGCAACATAGGTGGTATTCGCTGTAACCGCAACTGCCGGTGCGAAGGTCACCGTTTGCCACCCGGATGCTGATTCACCTGTGAAAGTAGCTTCTGCAAGTTTCACGCCACTACTGCTCCAAAGGTGTCCTACATGCGTGCCGGTATTACTCGTTCCCTTATAGAATCGGACACCGGTGATGTAGCCGTCGATGGCAGCACGAAACTTAACGCCGGTTTCGATCGTGTGTCCGGGATCGAATCCGTTTGGATCCGTCGGCAGATCCGGCGAATCGGACCATACACTGCACGGGCAGTTGTAGGGGTTCGCAGTCGTTGTTGTGAAACTCCATGTGAAGTCCGTTGCCAACGGGTTTCCGGCGACATCCCTTGCTCCGCCCGAACCGCTCTTGATCGTGACCGAATAGGTTGAAGAGCCACTGAGCGGTTCATTCGGATCGATCGTAACGGTGTTTCCTGCAAATGAGGTTGCCGCAGGAACAAGATTATCGGATCCGTCGCGAAGCTCCACGCTAGTCGAGTTGATAGTGACCGGATCCATCGCCTCGTTAAAGGTGGCGGTTGGGCTAGTGTTAACGGCCACGTCCGTTGCGCTGTCAGTAGGGGTAACGGAGACGACGGTTGGTGCGATCACGTCCGCTGAATACGTCGCGGTGTAGCCACCCGTTTCTGAGGCAAAGAACGCATACTGAACGCCTTTTACCGTTTCCGTGATGTATGAAATTGGAGAGCCGTCTTTCGTCATCGCGACCAGATTCCCGGCGTTGGAAACGGTTGGGATCATCGATGTGAGATCCGTGGAGCCGGGCGCGGCATTGATATTGAAGCTAAGTATGCCGCCGTTCCAGGATGTGATGCCGATGGTAGAGTTATTGCGTCCATCCAACCACGTGAGCATTTGTTTGGCGGAGACCACCGGAACGCCGCGAGATTTCGCGGAATCGACGATCGCGATCGCCCCGGAATGTGGGCTTTCCGCACTCGGATAGTTCGACGAATCGGTGTGCATATTCACTGTGAATACGCCGTAGTATCCGGAGGACCCAAGCGCGTTATCCAAGAGTGAGTTGATGTGTGTGGAATATGTTTGTCCCGATTCATCCGTGATCTGAGTAGCCGCCTGATACACGTCGATCATAGTTCCGTCGACGTCGGCA
>DAIOWA010000082.1:0-8515 GCA_036758705.1 Pyrinomonadaceae bacterium
TTCTTGCACAGGAGACGGGAACAGAAGAGGAGATCCTGGATTTCTGCTCGACGAATTATGACGTGCAATTTCCGTTGTTCTCGAAGATCTCTGTAAAGGGTGACGATCAACATCCGCTTTATAAGGAACTGACGGCGGAGCGGCCGGCTGCGGACATCGCGAACGGTGAGGCGTTTGAGACGAAACTTGCGGGAATCGGTCAGCCGCGGGAGAACGAGAGCGATATCTTGTGGAATTTTGAGAAGTTTTTGATCGCGAAGGATGGCACCGTGGCGGCGAGGATCGCTCCGGATGTGACGGCCGATGATCCGCGAGTGGTGGAGAAGATCGAGGCTGAATTGTCGGCATAGGTTGGGGTAACGATCATGGGTAGTTTGGGTAAAATTCCGATCTCAGTTCTCGATCTCGTTCCGATCGTTGAAGGCGGGACGGCCTCTCAGGCTTTCGAGAATTCGATCGATCTCGCACAGCACGTCGAGCGGCTCGGTTACAACCGCGTTTGGTTCGCGGAGCACCACAGCATGCCAGGAATCGCGAGTGCGGCGACGTCTGTCGTGATCGGACGGATCGCGGCGGAGACGTCGACGATCCGTGTCGGTGCGGGCGGCATCATGCTGCCGAATCATTCGCCACTTGTGATCGCCGAGCAATTCGCAACTCTTGAAGCAATGTTCCCGGGCCGGATCGATCTCGGGCTTGGTCGTGCTCCCGGCAGCGATCGTGCGACCGCTCACGCGTTGCGGCGTTCGCTGGATGCGGATGATTTTCCGCAGTTAGTGCAGGATCTTGAGTATTTTCTACGGGATTCCGGCGTGAATCAGCGAGTGCGGGCGGTGCCGTCGGGTGGAGGAAATATCCCGATCTGGCTGCTCGGTTCGAGCGGCTTCAGTGCACAGCTTGCGGGCCGGTTGGGAATGCCGTTCAGCTTTGCGGCTCACTTTTCTCCGGAGAATCTTGATGCGGCGTTGTCGCTTTACCGCGATAGCTTCAGGCCTTCGGAAACTCTCAGCGAGCCGTATGTAATGGTCGCGCTGAACGTGTTTGCGGCCGAAACGGATACTGAGGCGGAACGAATCTCGACCTCGCAGCAGCAGTCGTTTATCAACCTGCTTCGCGGCACGCCGTCGAAGATCCAGCCGCCGGTCGACGATATGGACGCGGTCTGGACGGCGTCGGAGAAGTTGATGGTTCAGCAGCGGCTTGGTGGATCGATAACCGGCGGGCCCGAGAAGGTTCGCGGTGACTTGAAAGCGTTTTTGGAGTATACGAAGGCCGACGAGCTGATCGTTCACGC
This sequence comes from Pyrinomonadaceae bacterium, assembly GCA_036758705.1. GTDB lineage: Bacteria > Acidobacteriota > Blastocatellia > Pyrinomonadales > Pyrinomonadaceae > OLB17. Next base: position 1,295 of record DAIOWA010000082.1, read on the forward strand.
GATGATCTATAATCATAAGGCTCGTTTACGGTCTTACGAGATAGTCGCGGACGCAATGAAGGTCGATGCTGCCGAGGCAGCGGGGAACTAAGAAATATGAGCGAGAAAAAAGTTTGGTTCATAACAGGTTGTTCGACGGGTTTTGGGCGTGCCCTTGCGACGAATTTATTGGAAAACGGGTACCGCGTTGCGGTTACGGCGAGGAATGCCGACAAGGTCGCGGATCTGGTCGCGATCAACCCGGAGAATGCATTTGCGATCGCTCTGGATGTGACTAACAAACAGCAGGTAGCGGACGCGGTTGCGACGGCTGAAGAGCACTTTGGCCGCATCGACGTGCTCGTAAACAATGCAGGGTTCGGATATTTCGGTGCGATCGAGGAAAGCGACGAGGCTGAGGTCCGGTCGATGTTCGAGGCTAATTTCTGGGGGCTCGCGGAGATGACACGTGCGGTCCTGCCAAAGATGCGCGAGCGGCGCAGCGGTACGATCGTTAATATTTCATCGATAGGCGGCTTCGTAAGTTTCCCCGGCCTGGGTTACTATCACGCAACGAAGTATGCGGTGAATGGATTTTCCGAGGCCTTGAAGAAAGAGGTCGAGCCGCTCGGGATCAAGGTCGTGCTCGTGCAGCCATCAGGATTTAGAACAGATTGGGCCGGACGATCAGCGAATGACGCGCCGAGCGCGATCGCGGATTACGCGGAGACGGCCGGAACGAATCAGGCGAATATTCGCGGATACAGCGGCAATCAGCCGGGAGATCCGGTCAGGGCGGCGAAGGCGATCATTCAGGCGGTCGAGTCTGACGAACCGCCATTCTATTTCCTTCTCGGTAAGGCGGCCTTGAAGAATGCCCGACTCAAGCTTGATGCTCTGAAGGCGGATTTCGACAAGTGGGCTGATGTGACCGAGGGAGCCGATTTCCCGGAAGAGGAATTGGTGCAAAGCGCTAGGTAATTTTGGGCTGCGGTTAGTTTGAAAAGCACCTGAGTATGCATTAATTGTGGCCTTTGTGTCATACCTTGTGTCTTTGTGTTAAAAAGGATCTCTTAACACAAAGAACACAAAGCGAAGACACAAAGATCACAACGAATTCAAATTGACCGGTACGACAATTTTGGTTGGAGGGAATTATGGGAGAAAGAAAAGCAAACGCAGAATGGAAAGGAACCTTGAAGGAAGGCGAAGGCAATATCTCGCTCGGAAGCGGCGTTTTTAGCGGCCCGTTTTCGTTCGATACGCGATTCGGCGAGGCTACGGGAACGAATCCTGAGGAGCTTCTCGGTGCCGCTCTCGCCGGATGCTACTCAATGGCGTTGAACAATTATCTGCATGGGGAAAATACGCCGCCGAAAAGCATCAAGGCCGAAGCCAAGGTCTTTCTCGGAAAGGATGACCAGGGATTTCTGATCAACCGCATCGACCTTGAAACAGAAGGCGAAGTCGAAGGTATCGATCAGGCGGCATTTGAAGCGGCGGCTGAGCTGATCAAAAAGACCTGCATCATCAGCCGGGCTCTTGCGGCCACGAATATTACGCTAAAGGCCACGTTGGTTAATGCCAAAGCTGCCTAGAGAATTTCGGGTGGCCAGGTTGGAATAAACTGAGAATGAGTTGACATTTGTAACTATAGCAGTTACAATATCCCTAGTTTGGTTGGGGATATGGCGTGGGCTATAATTCGCAATTATTAGGGAGATCAAAATGGGAAATTTTGCTAAAGAAATTACAGATACAAACTTTGAATCGGACGTCCTCGGTGCGGATCAGCCGGTGCTCGTGGATTTTTGGGCCGAGTGGTGCGGGCCGTGTAGGATGATCGGCCCGTCGGTCGAAGCGATCGCCGAGGAATACTCTGGCAAGGCAGGCGTTTACAAGATGAACGTCGATGAAAACCAGAACGTGCCGAACCGCTTCGGTATTCGCGGTATTCCGACGCTGATCCTCTTTAAGGGCGGCCAGGAACAGGAGCGTATCGTCGGAGCGGTTTCTAAGGATTCGCTCGCGAAAGTGATCGAAAAATACGTCTAGTTAAGTTTGGCGTCTCGAGATACGTCGGGACGCCAAAATTTTGCTTGACAATATAACTATATACGCATATTGTGATAGGCATTCAATGGGTAAAGGATTAACAGATGAGGCGCTGGCGATAATCGCCGAACGGTTTCGTGTTTTATCGGAGCCGATGCGGTTGAAGATATTGCAGGAACTGCGAGCGGGTGAACTATCCGTTACCGAGCTTACGAGACAGGTTGGAATCTCGCAGCCGAATGCAAGCAAACATCTTCGGACGCTTCAGGATGCGGGATTAGTGAGGCGAGACCAGCGAGGAAATCTCGTTTATTATTCGATCGCGGACGAATCGATCTTTGAGTTGTGCGAGGTCGTTTGCGATTCGCTAGAGGCGAAGTTTAGAGAGAAGGCTGAGATATTTGCCGCCGTTTAGGAGAGTTTATGAGCGAATGCAGTGTCGTTGGGTTGAGCGAGATGATCGAGAACGGTGAGATCCACCTTGTGGACGTTCGGGAGAAGATGGAGTTTGCCGGTGGCCGGGTTAAGGGAGCGAGTTTACTGCCGCTCGGAGAGTTGGAAAAGCGGCATGCGGAGATCGATCATTCGAAGCCGATCTACGTAATGTGTCGAACGGGTCGTCGTTCGGCCGAGGCGCAGCGAAAACTGCAGGCTCTTGGCTTTTCGAATGTGATCAATGTTAGCGGCGGGATCGAGGCTTGGAAGAAGGAAGGGCTGCCGGTCGAGAGAGATGAATATGCTCCGTGGTCGATAGAACGGCAGGTGCGGTTTACGGCGGGATTGCTCGTGCTGATCGGCGTACTATTGAGTATTTTTGTTCACCCGTACTTTATTGGATTGTCGGGATTGATCGGATTCGGGTTGGCGTTTACGGCAACGATCGATTGGTGCGGAATGGGTTTGCTGATCGCAAAGATGCCGTGGAACAGGAGGGCGATATGAAATTCAAACAGTTCTACTTAGGGTGCCTTGCACACGCGTCGTACTACATTGGTTCGGGCGATGAGGCGGCAATCATCGATCCGCAGCGGGATGTGCAGCAATATATCGACGAAGCGGATGCCAACGGACAGAAGATCAAGTACATCATTGAAACGCACTCGCACGCGGATTTTGTCAGCGGTCACCTCGAACTCGCAAAGAAGTCGGGCGCACAGATCATCTATGGCGAACGGGCGAAAACGCAGTTTCCAACTTTGAAGGTTAAAGACGGCGACATGCTGAATGTCGGTGCGATCGAGCTGACGTTTTTGGAGACGCCCGGGCACACGCCCGAGGGGATCACGATCCTGGCGAAGGATACTGAAGACGTGGCGGCTCCGCTCAAGATGTTTACCGGCGACACGCTGTTCATCGGGGATGTGGGACGGCCGGACCTGATCGGGTCGAAGGGCTTTACGGCTCAGGAGATGGGGTCGATGTTGTACGATTCGATTCACAATAAGATCCTGCCGCTGTCGGACGAGACGGAAGTTTACCCGGCACATGGCGCAGGCTCACTGTGCGGGAAGTCGCTCTCGAAAGAAACGTGGTCTACGCTAGGCGAGCAGCGGAAGTTTAATTACGCGCTCAAGCCGATGAGCCGGGAGGAGTTTATCTCCGTGGTCGCGAGCAATCAGCCGGAGGTGCCGGCGTACTTTCCGGTGAGCGCTGCTCAGAATCTGAAAGGCTCGGTTGCGTTGGAAGATCTGCCGAAGCCTGCGGAGCTTAGCTCGGAGGCGATCTCGCATTTCGATGGGATCGTGATCGACGTACGGCAAAATACGGAGTACGGTTCGGGGCACGTTCCGAATGCGATCAACATCGGGCTCGGCGGACAGTTTGCGACGTGGGCCGGGACGATGATACCGATCGGGACGCCCATCGCGATCGCGGCGGATACGCAGGAACAGGTCGATGAGGCGTTTATGCGGCTTGCGAGAGTCGGGCATGAGACGGTAAGTGGATTCGTGCTGATGTCGGATTTCGATGCGGAGCCGAGAGTCGTCGAGCAGGTGTCGGTGCATGAGGTGGCGAGCCTCGCGGAAACTGAGAAGCATCTTCAGTTGGTCGACGTGCGGCGGGCCGGAGAATATGCGGGCGGACACGCGACGCGGGCCCGGAACATTCCGCTCGACAGGCTTTCGCGAGAATTCGATCAGCTTGATCCGGCGACGCCTACTTATGTGATCTGTCAGAGCGGCTATCGATCGAGCGTCGGGACGAGTATTCTCGAGAATGCCGGGTTCAAGACGGTCTACAACGTGACCGGCGGCACAAAGGCTTGGATCGACGCGGGCTTGCCGACAGAGGCTGAGGCTACGGCGTGTCAGGCTGCTTCATAAATTGAAGGCGAAAGTTTTTGAGACTCGGAAGAGTGGTTTCTGTTAGAATTCAGAAAACCTACTCTTCCGAGTTTTTTGCGTATGAAGCCGTTTTTCTTGCCGCTTTTCATCGCTTTGATCCTGACTCTGGGACACTATTCGTTCGCGCAAACGAAACCTGAAGACGAGGAGATCAAGGTTGATACTGATCTGATCGAGGTTCCGTTCGTCGTTACCGATAAGATGGGTAAGCCGATCCTGAATTTGAAGAAGAGTAATTTTGCGGTTTATGAAGATGGCAAACTGCAGGAGTTGACGGCTTTTTCTGCGACGAATGCGCCTTTTGAAGTTGCGCTGGTGTTGGACACATCCGGTTCGACGCTCGCCGAGCTTCCGCTTATTCAGCGAGCTGCCCAGAATTTCATCGCATCGCTGCGGCCCGGAGATAAGGTTTCTATTATCGCATACAAGGCGGTTCGCGAGCCCGGAAAGGCGACGGCTGTGTCGGAATTGATCACGCCGCTGACGAGTGATCGGGCAGCCCTTACGGCGGCTCTCGATCGGGTTCAGACCAGTTTTGGCACGCCCTATTACGACAGTCTGATCCAGGTCGCGGAGCGCGTGTTTCGCGATCCGCCGAGGGAGCAGTACCGCGGCCGTAGAGCGATCGTTGCTTTGACCGACGGTGTTGATTCGACGAGCGTTTCGGATTTTGAGGAAACTAAGGAACTATTGCTCGGCACCGGTGGTGCGGCGTATTTCATCAAGGTCGATACGCGCGAATATTTCGAGGAGAATCTGCTCGGCGACTGCACGATATCCAAGCGGTTTTCGGTATCGCAGATGCGTCGATACTATCGCAGATTTGCGTCGACGAAGCTCGAGAAAACGACGAACTTCTGCGACCTCGGCGACTTTGAACGGCTCGCGATCAGCAAGAATCTATACGACCTGGCCGATGCGGAGATGGAGCAGCTCGCGAAAGTTTCGGGCGGTAAGGTTTTCCCGATCGCCGACCTGAGCGAGGCGAGGCTCGCGTTCAAGAAGGTTGCCGAAGAGATCGGGACCAAATACAGCCTCGGATACTATTCCGCGAATGAGAAACGCGATGGCAGCTACCGGAAGATCAAAGTCGAGGTAAAAGGCCTCCCTGCGGGAACACAGATAAGGGCCCGCGAAGGTTATACGGCTCCGTCTAAATGATGCACTTCCGACGATTTGTCTACTCCACTTTTCCGCATAGAATATCTATATGACAGCTCAATTTCGACGGGTTTGCCTGGTGGTTCTTGATTCGGCAGGGATCGGTGAGATGCCCGATGCGGCGGCTTGGGGAGATGCGGGTGCGGATACGCTTGGGCATATCCTGAAGAGCAGGGAAGTTCATTTGCCGAATTTGCAGCGGCTCGGGCTGGGGAACATTCGGCCGTTGAACGGCGTTCCTGCAGAGGCATCGCCGATCGGTTCGTTCGGAAAGTGCACGTTGAAGTCGAACGGCAAAGATACGACGACCGGTCATTGGGAGATGGCGGGGATCGTACTTGAGAAGGCGTTTCCGACATTTCCGAAGGGATTTCCCGAACGGATCATCGACAAGTTCGTGGCTGAAGCAAAAGTTCCCGGTGTACTTGGAAACGTTCCCGCGAGCGGCACCGAGATCATAAAGGAACTGGGCGAAGAACACGTGCGCACCGGAAAGCCGATCGTATATACGTCGGCGGATTCGGTCTTTCAGATCGCTGCACACGAAGAGGTTGTGCCGATCGACCGGCTCTATGAGATGTGCGAGATCGCACGTCGAATTCTGGATGGCGAGGACAAGGTAGGTCGGGTGATCGCACGGCCGTTTCTGGGCTCCAACGCGGCTGATTTCAAGAGGACGGAAAACCGTCACGATTACGCGGTCGCGCCGCCGTACGCGAATCTGCTGCCGCTTTTGAAAGATAACGGCCTTGACGTTGTTTGCATCGGCAAGATCGCGTCGATCTATGACTCAGTAGGTGTTACCGAAGACCTTACCGCCAAGAATAACAACCAGACCATCGACCAGACGATCAACGCACTCAAGGCCGATTCACGTGGATTGATCTTTAGCAATCTCGTTGATTTCGATATGCTCTTCGGTCATCGTCGCGATACCGAGGGGTACGCGAAGGCCCTCGAACATTTTGACTCGCGTCTGCCCGAGATCTTCGATGCGATGAACGACGATGATCTGCTGATCCTGACCGCTGACCACGGCAACGATCCGACATTTCCCGGCTCCGATCACACTCGTGAGTACGCTCCATTACTGGTGTATGGAAAGTCAGCCAAGCCCGGTGTCGATCTCGGGACCCGTGGTTCGCTTGCGGATATCGGAGCGTCCGTTGCAGAGAATTTTGGTCTGGAACTACAAGCTGGTGAGAGTTTTTTAGAATCGTTGCGTTGAAACATCGTTCTGAAAATGAGTACCAATACTGAGCTTGTTTGTGACAATTGTGGAGCCCAGGGGGCTCGGATAGTCCATTTGTCGAAAAGTTACGGCGAGGGTAGCTCTCGAATCGTCATCGACAATGTTCCGGTGATCTACTGTCCTGCCTGCGGTGAGAGTTACTTAACGGCGACGACATTGCACGAAATGGAGGGCATTAGGCGGAGCAGATAAAGGACGTAGGCGAATCGCTCAAAGTCAGGAAGTTCAGTTAGTCGTAGGTGGCCGTTGGGGTTTTTCGTCGAGGACGTAAACACGAGCTTTGAACTCGAACGTCTCCTTGATAAAGGACGCTCCCGCGAAAATGAATAACTGACCTTCTCCAGTCTCTACATTGAAGTTACAAATTCTGTATAAGTAATAGGCCTCGTCCATTCTCTCCATAGTACGAAATTCGTTCTCTGTAAAATA